>NZ_JBNHFD010000272.1:0-200 GCF_059089865.1 Arthrobacter sp. Y3221157 | reverse complement strand
CTCGGGTTCGGCGGGCTGGACGATGGGCTCGTTGTACACGGTGAGGTAGTACATGAGGTTCTTGTCCGTGCTGTCCGGGCCGTACATCCGTTCGAGGGCGTCGCGGATGATGTGGCCCATTTCGTAGCCGTAGGCGGGGTCGTAGGTGACTACTGCGGGGTTGGTGGAGGCGAGCAGGGGGGAGTGGCCGTCGGCGTGCT
>NZ_JBNHFD010000271.1:0-201 GCF_059089865.1 Arthrobacter sp. Y3221157 | reverse complement strand
TGGGCAAGCCGAACCTGAAGACCTACGGCCTGATCACCGTCATCCCGGGCGAAACCGACGAAGAGGCCCAGGCCCGGATGGACTACTTCAACGCCGGGGTCGACAAGGAATGCCTGGCCGACATCGCCGCCGGCTACGAGCAGAACAAGAGCTTCAAGGAGCTCAGCGACTCCTCCAAGTCCCTCATCGGCGGCGAGAAGC
>NZ_JBNHFD010000270.1:0-204 GCF_059089865.1 Arthrobacter sp. Y3221157 | reverse complement strand
TGCCGCCCTGCTTGGCGATGCCACGGACCATGGTGCGGGGGATGTCAATGATGTCGCCCTCCACCACGCCGCGCCAGCCGTCGAGGAATCCGACGAATTCGTGGCCATGGATGGCGATGCCTTTCAGTACGGCGCCGCGGATCACCGCGTTCAATCCGGGGCAGTCGCCACCGCTGGTGAGGATTCCAATTTTCATGTTTCGGC
>NZ_JBNHFD010000269.1:0-204 GCF_059089865.1 Arthrobacter sp. Y3221157 | reverse complement strand
AGCGGGGCTTCAACATTGACGAGCACCAGCAGTTCGATGACAGCCTGCGCCAGACCCTGCACCTGCGGACCGCGTTTTCCGGGTCCCCGGACCTGACCCCGGAGACCCTCACGGCCGAGTTCGGCCCGATCGCTGACCGGTTCGGGATGAAGTTCAGCTTCCATGACCAGACCCAGCAGCGGGTCCTGGTGATGGTCTCCAAGT
>NZ_JBNHFD010000268.1:0-209 GCF_059089865.1 Arthrobacter sp. Y3221157 | reverse complement strand
AACCCACAACTTCGGCGTGGTGGCCGACCTCGCCGACCGGGTATCCGTAATGCGCTCCGGATCCATCGTCGAAACCGGTCCCGTCGAAGCACTGTTCGCCAACCCCGAACATGACTACACCAAAAAACTATTCGCCGCCCTGCTGGACGATGCACCCGCACGCCCCGCCTGGGCACACCCCGAGGTGAGGGCATGACTTCCCTGAATGC
>NZ_JBNHFD010000267.1:0-210 GCF_059089865.1 Arthrobacter sp. Y3221157 | reverse complement strand
GATACGTGCCGCAGGAGCCCCTCTCAAATCTTGATCCTTCCTACACCATCGGGCACCAGCTCTCCGAGCCACTGCGGATCCTGCTGAAAATGGACCGCAAAACGGCACAGGAGAACGTCCTGCACCTCCTTGAACGGGTCGGCATCAACGATCCACAACGCGTTTACTCGGCATACCCGCACCAGATTTCCGGAGGAATGGCCCAGCGAG
>NZ_JBNHFD010000266.1:0-215 GCF_059089865.1 Arthrobacter sp. Y3221157 | reverse complement strand
GTGGTTGAACAAAATGGAGGCCGAAGGCGGCGCTGACTGGGACGCCATTGTGTGGATCGACGACGCACTAGGGGCTGACGTGCACGACTGGGCCCACAAGTACCACCAACCAGTCCTACTGGAGAAGCCTGACCCTGAGCAGGGCCTGACAGAAGCCCACGTCGTGGCGGTGCAGGTTTTCATTAACGACGAGGAACGGGACCATGCACCCTGAC
>NZ_JBNHFD010000265.1:0-218 GCF_059089865.1 Arthrobacter sp. Y3221157 | reverse complement strand
TCGCCGCATGCAGCACCTCCCCGGCCGCGTCCGTGACCGTGAACGTCATCCCGTTCGTGTGCCGGGGCAGCACCGTCAACGGCCGCAGCACCATATCCCCCACCCCGTACGGCAACGGCAACCCCTCCCCACCGGCACCGGCAAGGTTCAGGATCCCGGTCTCCGCGATCGAGGCAAGCCGTTCCTCCACCTCCCCGGGCAGGATCAGTTCCGGATGG
>NZ_JBNHFD010000264.1:0-222 GCF_059089865.1 Arthrobacter sp. Y3221157 | reverse complement strand
CCGGCGCCATTTCCTGCAAACCTGCGCTGATCATCGCCGACGAACCCACCACAGCCCTCGACGTCACCGTTCAAGCCGAAATCCTCGATCTCCTGCGAACGCTGCAGCGTGAAGAGGGAATGGCGATGCTCCTCGTAACCCACAACTTCGGCGTGGTGGCCGACCTCGCCGACCGGGTATCCGTAATGCGCTCCGGATCCATCGTCGAAACCGGTCCCGTCG
>NZ_JBNHFD010000263.1:0-224 GCF_059089865.1 Arthrobacter sp. Y3221157 | reverse complement strand
TCATCACAGCCATCGTCGTCTTCCTCGTAAACCTTGCCATCGACCTGCTTCAGGGATGGCTCAACCCGAAAATGCGGCAGTCATGACCCAGCAAATCCAAACCCTCGCCGACGCCGTGCCCCCAGCAGCAGGCAGACAGCACCTCTTGGGCCGGCTGCTCCGCAACCCCCTGGGAATCACTGCCACGGCCTACATAGCTGTCATGGCACTGGTGGCCCTGGTTG
>NZ_JBNHFD010000262.1:0-228 GCF_059089865.1 Arthrobacter sp. Y3221157 | reverse complement strand
GCAGGGTGAAGGCGATGCAAGCCAGCCCGATGGCAAGGCTGGGCCAGAGGATCAGTACGGGCCCGCGGAAGATGTTGTAGAAGCCTTCGGACAGCATTCCGCCCCATGTTGGAAGAGCTGGGTCACCGAGGCCGAGGAAGTCCAGTGCGGCCTGGATGGCTATGCCGACGCCCAGCAGGCCTGCGGTCAGGAGGATGGCGGGGGCGCGTACTGCGGTCAGGACGTGCC
>NZ_JBNHFD010000261.1:0-234 GCF_059089865.1 Arthrobacter sp. Y3221157 | reverse complement strand
TTCTCATGACTAAATTCATCCTTCAGCGGCTCTTGGCCGGAATCCTGACCATCGCTTCGCTGTGCATCGTCACGTTCTTCCTTCTCAACCTCAGCGCAGGTGATGCAGCACGAAACATCGTCGGACAGAACGCCCCACAGGAGCTCGTGGACCGCAAGACGCAGCAGCTTGGTCTTGACCGCCCCCTGACGGCGCAGTTCCTGGAGTGGGCCGGCGGGGCCATTCAAGGCGACC
>NZ_JBNHFD010000260.1:0-252 GCF_059089865.1 Arthrobacter sp. Y3221157 | reverse complement strand
GCATCAATGTAGAGCTCCTCGCGCACACCGCGGACGGCGTTGAAGACCACCCGGTAGTAAGCGGGGGCGAGGATGACACCGAAAATTCCCATGACGATCCACAGGGACGGGCCGACCACTGCACGGACCGCCAGCAGCACCACGATGGCCGGCAAGGAAAGGATCAACCCTGACAGCCACGCCGCTACTGTATCGAACCATCCCCCCCGGTATCCGGCGATCAGACCGGCCGGAATTCCGATGACCGCGGCA
>NZ_JBNHFD010000259.1:0-252 GCF_059089865.1 Arthrobacter sp. Y3221157 | reverse complement strand
CCGAACACGACCCCTACGAAGCCGGCCTCGGCTTCGCCGTCAAAATGACCAAAGACAACTTCGTCGGCAAAGCCGCCCTCGAAGGCCGCACCGAGGAAAACTCCGCACGCCGCCTGCGCTGCCTCACCATCAACGACGGCCGCTCCATCGTCCTCGGCAAAGAACCCGTGTTCTACAAAGACCAGCCCCTCGGCTACGTCACCAGCGCCGCCTACGGCTACACCGTCCAAAAACCCATCGCCTACGCCTACC
>NZ_JBNHFD010000258.1:0-255 GCF_059089865.1 Arthrobacter sp. Y3221157 | reverse complement strand
CGGGGATGAGCAGTTCGACGCCGGTGCCGGGGTTCAGTTCGTGGATCTTGCGGACGGTTTCGGCGTAGAGCCAGACGCCTTCGTCTTCGAGGTCGTCGCGGGCGACGCCGGTGACGGTGGCGTAGCGCAGCTGCATGGACTGCACGGAGCGGGCCACCTTGGTGGGTTCGAACCGGTCCAGGGGTGAGGGTTTGCCGGTGTCGATCTGGCAGAAGTCGCAGCGGCGGGTGCATTCGGAGCCGCCGATGAGGAAGG
>NZ_JBNHFD010000257.1:0-262 GCF_059089865.1 Arthrobacter sp. Y3221157 | reverse complement strand
GCCACCGTGGTGGCCGCCGCCCCGGTGGCGTCCATCGACGCCGAGGCCTCCGTGGAGCGCGTCTGCGACGCCGTGCTCTGCCTGCACGTGCCGGGCAAGTTCCGTGCGGTGGGCAGCTTCTACCGGCATTTCGAACAACTGACCGACGACGCCGCCATCAGCTTCCTCGGGCAGTAGCACTTCCAGCCACGCACGGCGGCGGGGGCCCCCCCCCCAGGGGCGGGGCCCCCCCCGCCCCCCCCGGGGGTGAGGGGGGGGGGGC
>NZ_JBNHFD010000256.1:0-264 GCF_059089865.1 Arthrobacter sp. Y3221157 | reverse complement strand
GACCTCGACCGGGCCTGCTGGGCCGTGATGGACGATGATGACCTGCTCGCCCGGGCCCGTGCCGTGGGCGCGGACGAACACCTTGGCTCCGAGCAGAGGTGCCGGGACGGAATATTGGGCGTTCTCGAACGTCACCATCGGTGTATTTTCCGGGACCGTGCGGGCGTGCCCGAACGCGACCGTATGGGCAGTCTCCGGGACCCGGTGCAGCCTGGGCGCCTCCTCGATGAGCACCGCAGCCGGTTTACGCCTCGTGGCACGGTG
>NZ_JBNHFD010000255.1:0-265 GCF_059089865.1 Arthrobacter sp. Y3221157 | reverse complement strand
TCCAGCCCGACGAGGGCGCCACGATCCGGTTCGGGTCCAAGGTCCCCGGCACCCAGATGGAGGTCCGGGACGTGACCATGGACTTCGGGTACGGGCACTCGTTCACCGAGTCCTCCCCCGAGGCCTACGAGCGGCTGATCCTGGATGTGCTGCTCGGTGAGCCGCCGCTGTTCCCGCGGCACGAGGAAGTGGAGCTGTCCTGGAAGATCCTTGACCCGTTCGAGGACTACTGGGCGTCCTTGAAAGAGCAGCCCGAGCCCTACGC
>NZ_JBNHFD010000254.1:0-267 GCF_059089865.1 Arthrobacter sp. Y3221157 | reverse complement strand
CCATGATTCTGCCGCCCTCGGGCAGAAGACCGAGAATGGACCAGGCTGTCTGGGTTTTACCCGAGCCGGACTCCCCGACGAGGGCGTGGACTTCTCCCGGGGCGACCCTCAGCGATACGCCGTCCACTACTGTTTTCCATCCGCCATTGACCTGGTAGGCAACGGAGAGGGAATCCACCTCCAGAAGCGCAGGAGCGTCGGGAATGTTGTCGTTGTGGGTGACGGGTGGGGCCGGGCGGGGGTTGGGTGGCGACCACACGAGCCTGC
>NZ_JBNHFD010000253.1:0-267 GCF_059089865.1 Arthrobacter sp. Y3221157 | reverse complement strand
CAGCAGGCCCGGTCGAGGTCGCCCGGCATGAACGTGCCAAGCCCGGCAGTCCGGCCATCAACGATGAGCACTTCCCCGGGACCAGGACCCGGATCCCAGGCGATTACAGACCCAAAGCCCGCACCGCAGACGAAGCCGAATTCCTCAGCATCGGCAATGGCGCCGTCACGTGGCTGGTGGAAGCCGCCGCAGCAGGGACGGGGCGAATGAACGTGAAAATGGCCGAAGCCGTGACCCTGGCCAAAATCGCCGGGACCGAGCAGGTGG
>NZ_JBNHFD010000252.1:0-282 GCF_059089865.1 Arthrobacter sp. Y3221157 | reverse complement strand
CGAGGTCAATGACCTCCACCTCGTAGGAGCCGGCCTCGAGCAATTTCTCAACGAGGGTCTGGGCTACCTTCAGGGTGCGGGACTGCGGCTTGGGATTGCCGGCAATGATCGAAACCTTGAGCGTCATCATTTCTCACTAACTGTGTTGTCAGGAAAATGAGATACGCCGGAGGTACAGCGAAGCTAACGTACAAGCCGAGAGGCATACGCGTGTAACACCAACGTGTCTCACACACCACCGAGATTTTTTGGCCCGGTGGGCCCGCAACGGCTTACGCTGCG
>NZ_JBNHFD010000251.1:0-285 GCF_059089865.1 Arthrobacter sp. Y3221157 | reverse complement strand
TCCGCAAGATCCACGAACTGAACCCCGGCACCGGCGTCGAACTGCTCATCCCCGACTTCTCCGGCAACCCCGACCACATCACCGCGATCTGCGACTCAGCCCCCGAAGTCTTCGCCCACAACGTCGAAACCGTACCCAGGATCTTCAAGCGCATCCGCCCCGCGTTCCGCTACGAACGCTCCCTGGATGTCATCACCCAGGGCCGGAACCAGGGCATGGTCACCAAATCCAACCTCATCCTGGGCATGGGCGAAACCCGCGAAGAAATCAGTGAAGCCCTCCGCG
>NZ_JBNHFD010000250.1:0-287 GCF_059089865.1 Arthrobacter sp. Y3221157 | reverse complement strand
CCACACCACACACCCCACACACCCAGCCCCCACAAAGGGAACCAACAGCGCATGAAACGTCATGGCAGGGAAACCAGAAACAAACAAACCCAGGAAAGACAAACCCCCCTGGTCCTGTTGCCTCAGGACCCAACAGTGTGCCAAACACTACCCGGCAGACCAGACCACACAACGTTCCTGAACCAACTCGCAAAGAGCCGGCCCGTACTAGCAAAAATGATCCGCGCCACCAGGCACCTATTTGTTGATATTCCACCCATGAGCACCCGCCACGAAACATACGTCCG
>NZ_JBNHFD010000249.1:0-290 GCF_059089865.1 Arthrobacter sp. Y3221157 | reverse complement strand
CCCGCCGGACGCGGTGTTCCGGATCGACCACTACCTGGGTAAGGAAACGGTCCAGAACATCCTGGCGCTGCGGTTCGCGAACCAGCTGTTTGAGCCGCTGTGGAACGCGAACTATGTGGACCATGTCCAGATCACCATGGCGGAGGACATCGGCACCGGCGGCCGGGCGGGGTATTACGACGGCGTGGGCGCTGCCCGCGACGTGATCCAGAACCACTTGCTGCAGCTGCTGGCCCTGACCGCGATGGAGGAGCCCATCTCCTTCAACGCCGATGACCTGCGCGCGGAGA
>NZ_JBNHFD010000248.1:0-291 GCF_059089865.1 Arthrobacter sp. Y3221157 | reverse complement strand
CTCGTCCATGAACACCTCACACGCCTTCTCCAACTCAGCGAACGAGGAGTACTCGGCCCGCAGATTCGTATCGGTTGGCACCAGGTCAGCCTTGGCCAGCTTCACCGACGCCTCGACCCCGCCCTTCGTGGCGGGGTCCGCGGGCTGGCAGGTCAGTACGGTGACGCCGTAGTGCCGGGCAAAGTCCAGGGTCCGCTGGTTCCGCACCGGCACCCCGGCCACGTGCGCGGTGGTCACCGTCTTCTCGTTATCTGTCAGGACATAGGTTGGTGCGCCGCCCAAGATCCGGAA
>NZ_JBNHFD010000247.1:0-313 GCF_059089865.1 Arthrobacter sp. Y3221157 | reverse complement strand
CCGCGTCCGCACCCGTGGATGAACTGGCCGCACGGCGCCGCGCGAAGCGCCGCATCACCCTCACCGCGCTGTCCGTGGCCGTCTCGCTCTCCGCGGGCGGAGCTGTCGCCGTCGCCTCGGACCAGGGCTTCCGCGACTCCTTCAGCAACCTGCAGCGGACCGTCACCTCGTTCGTCACCGGAACCGCGCCGGCCGCTCCCGCCGGGAACCAGTTGGAGGAGCCAACCGCGCAGGTCCCCTCCGTCCCCGCTGCCCCGGCCACCGTTCCTACCGCCGCCGTCAAGGCCCCAGAGCCCGGGCAGCCCGCGGAGGC
>NZ_JBNHFD010000246.1:0-313 GCF_059089865.1 Arthrobacter sp. Y3221157 | reverse complement strand
ACCCAGAGGGCCAGGTCTTGCTTGTCATGCGTTTCTGAGCCGGTGCCGGTGCCGGTGCTGGTTTCGGTGTCGGCTGCAGCCGCGTTTGTCCTGCCAGCTGTCCTTGCGCTGAGGAGG
The DNA here is from genome assembly GCF_059089865.1 of Arthrobacter sp. Y3221157. Taxonomy (NCBI): domain Bacteria; kingdom Bacillati; phylum Actinomycetota; class Actinomycetes; order Micrococcales; family Micrococcaceae; genus Arthrobacter; species Arthrobacter sp. Y3221157. The sequence continues at coordinate 196 of NZ_JBNHFD010000246.1, read as the reverse complement.
AGGGCGCGGGTGGTTTCGGCGGGGATGATGCCGTAGCCGGGGATTTTGGCCGGTTCGCTGTCGCCCTGGAACAGGGCCCGGTCCGTCATCACGACCTGGAGGTCGATGCCGGTGATCCCGCCCCGGGTGCCGGTGACGCGTTCGACCAGGGTGTCGGCCATGACCTGGCCCCGGGACCGCTCATCCCCTGCGGAGC
>NZ_JBNHFD010000245.1:0-325 GCF_059089865.1 Arthrobacter sp. Y3221157 | reverse complement strand
CAGGCCCTCGCCGGAAAAGGAGTCACCCAACTGAACTAACAAACCCGACGATGGCCAATCCCGCCGAATCCAAGTGGGCAGATCTATTGGCCATCACAGGGCAGTTTTACTGGCCACCAGCGGGCACATCAACTGGCCGCCCGTGGGCAGAAACTAATGGCCATTGACAGGGCTTCTTTACCGGAAGCCCCTACTTGGACCGAATCAGGTCAAGCAGAGCCGGCAGCCTTGTGACGCCATCTTCTGCCATGAAGTGTCCTGCTGCCGGGTGGACCTGCAGACGTGCGCTTAGACGTCTGGCGAGGTCATCGGATGCTTCCGGCGG
>NZ_JBNHFD010000244.1:0-329 GCF_059089865.1 Arthrobacter sp. Y3221157 | reverse complement strand
CGGATGATGTGGCCCATTTCGTAGCCGTAGGCGGGGTCGTAGGTGACTACTGCGGGGTTGGTGGAGGCGAGCAGGGGGGAGTGGCCGTCGGCGTGCTGGAGGCCTTCGCCGGTGAGGGTGGTCCGTCCTGCGGTGGCGCCGATGATGAAACCGCGGGTCATCTGGTCCGCGGCGGCCCAGAAGGCGTCGCCGGTGCGCTGGAAGCCGAACATGGAGTAGAAGACGTAGACCGGGACCAGGGGCACGCCGTGGGTGGCGTAGGCGGTGCCGGCGGCGGTGAAGGCTGCCACGGCGCCGGCTTCGTTGATGCCGGGGTGGATCAGCTGGCC
>NZ_JBNHFD010000243.1:0-341 GCF_059089865.1 Arthrobacter sp. Y3221157 | reverse complement strand
TGCGAGGATCCTCGACTCCCGTGCCACCGTGCAGCATCCAACTGGCTCCCTGCTGCAAAGCGGCACGATGTCCGTCGCATACAGGAGCTTCCATCCGACACCCTGGGATCAACTCGAACGCGCCAGTAGGTGCCTCAGAGCAGCGCAACACAGAACAAGTCGTCACGCTTGCGATCGTATCTACCACCACTCCAAACCGAAGCATTCCGTGGGTTCCGTCAAATCAACGGAAACAGTGCCGAAAAGGGTTCCGTGAAAGAGCTCATCCGTTGGGGGCGGAAGTCACCATGACGAGAGCGAGCGTTTCAGATTTGCTTAGCGATGACGTTGAAGAAAAGTTC
>NZ_JBNHFD010000242.1:0-347 GCF_059089865.1 Arthrobacter sp. Y3221157 | reverse complement strand
CCACACCACACACCCCACACACCCAGCCCCCACAAAGGGAACCAACAGCGCATGAAACGTCATGGCAGGGAAACCAGAAACAAACAAACCCAGGAAACCACCAGCCACAGCACAAACCATGACCGGCCATCCCCTGGTCCTGTTGCCTCAGGACCCAACAGTGTGCCAAACACTACCCGGCAGACCAGACCACACAACGTTCCTGAACCAACTCACAAAGAGCCGGCCCGTACTAGCAAAAATGATCCGTGCCACCAGGCACCTATTTGTTGATATTCCACCCATGAGCACCCGCCACGAAACATACGTCCGTGCTACGGGCAGTACTCCTGACAACACCACACCCC
>NZ_JBNHFD010000241.1:0-352 GCF_059089865.1 Arthrobacter sp. Y3221157 | reverse complement strand
GGCCCAGCGCCAGGCAAGGGCCGGCCAGGGCCGGAACGGGGACGCGCCGGAGGGCCCCCGGAACTACGCAGTGGACGACGACGGCGGCGACTTCATCCCCGAAGAACCCCCGAGCCTGGCCGGCACGGACCCGCTGACCATGCTGGCGTGGCTGGCGGCGGTGGGCGGACCGGTAGCCCTGCTGCTCTCGGCGATGTTCTGGCGTTCCGCGCCGCTGCTGGCGGTTGTGGGCATCGTGGCCGCGTTCGTGCTGGGAACCGTTTACCTGATCATGAAGCTCCCGCAGGAAAAAGACGAGGACGACGACGGCGCCCGGGTCTAGCGGGTCAGCGGCGGACCCGGCCGCTGACCC
>NZ_JBNHFD010000240.1:0-353 GCF_059089865.1 Arthrobacter sp. Y3221157 | reverse complement strand
ACTCCCGGCGCCCGAAGCCCACCAGCGCGAAACTCGGCGGCAACAACCCCCGGTTCGCCAGGTCATACACCGCCGGCATCAACTTCTTCCGCGCCAAGTCACCGGTCACCCCAAAGAGCACCAACGACGACGGACCCGCAATCCGGTTCAAACGGCGGTCACGCGGATCCCGCAACGAATTGCGCCTGGACCTAGAAGGTGAGTCAACGTACGTGAGAGACATTGTGGGTTCTAACTTCCAAAAGCAGGTGCGGTGGCCGTGTACTGCCCGCGGTGGTGTTTTGTGCGGGCAGTACACGGTTCGGGGTGGGGTTATGCGATGGCTTCGCGGAGTTCTTTGGCTGCCAGGGCGG
>NZ_JBNHFD010000239.1:0-354 GCF_059089865.1 Arthrobacter sp. Y3221157 | reverse complement strand
CCCAGCCGCCGCCTTCGAGGAAGACCCCGCCGAGCTGTTTGTGCCGGGCGTGGAACGGGGACACCCGCAGGTTCCGGGGGGAGAGTTTGGGCTGGAGCGGGTGGAGGACGTCGTAGATTTCGACGAAGTTCTGCTGCGAGGTCTCGGAGACGTATTCGTCGGTGAGCTGGACGTCTTCGAACCGGTTGATGTCGCAGTCGCCCAGGTCGATGGAGGATTTGCCGTCCACGAGGAGTTCGGCGACGGCGCGGGCGATCCCGGCGGAGTGGGTGACCCAGACGGCTTCGGCGACGTAGAAGCCGTCCAGTTCCTTGGATTCGCCCACCAGGGAGCCGCCGTCGGGGGTGAAGGAGA
>NZ_JBNHFD010000238.1:0-355 GCF_059089865.1 Arthrobacter sp. Y3221157 | reverse complement strand
AGGATCAACCCTGACAGCCACGCCGCTACTGTATCGAACCATCCCCCCCGGTATCCGGCGATCAGACCGGCCGGAATTCCGATGACCGCGGCAACGGCGACAGCAACAGACGCGCCGGCGAGGCTGACAGAGGTGGCGTGAATGAGTCGGGAGAACACGTCACGGCCTGCGCTGTCAGCACCAAGCAGGTGCTCAGGGCTCTGAGGGGCAAAGACCAGCTGCAGGGATGCTGCGTTCGGATCATGCGGTGCGATGAAGGGCCCAACCAGGGCCACCAGTGCCATGACAGCTATGTAGGCCGTGGCAGTGATTCCCAGGGGGTTGCGGAGCAGCCGGCCCAAGAGGTGCTGTCTGC
>NZ_JBNHFD010000237.1:0-358 GCF_059089865.1 Arthrobacter sp. Y3221157 | reverse complement strand
GGTTCTACTTCGTCACCGGCCAGATGGACCACCTCGACGAGGTCGTCCAGAACGCCGCCGACGAATACGCCGCGAACCTGGCCCGGCTCGGCAACGTTGCCACCGCCCTGCGCGTCAGCATCCCTTCCGCTTAACCGTGTTGATCCGTCACAACTAGGAGACACACCAATGCAATCTGTACAGAACATCCAGGACATCGTCACCGGCGACCAAATCGACCCCCGGTCCTTCCGGAACACGCTCGGCCACTACGCCTCAGGGATCACCATCATCGCCGGGCTTGCCGGGGACGAACCCATCGGGTTCACCTGCCAGTCGTTTTACAGCGTCTCAACCGAGCCTCCCCTGGTGTCCTTCA
>NZ_JBNHFD010000236.1:0-367 GCF_059089865.1 Arthrobacter sp. Y3221157 | reverse complement strand
GCTCTTCGGCTTCGCTTTGGCGGCGGTGTCCGCCGGCTCGGTAATGGGCGGACCCCACGGCAGCGCAAAAGCCGGCACAGGCTCCCCCAGCTGCACCCCATGCGGCGGCACCACCATGACGCCGTCAGCGGAAGCCAGCCCCCGCATCATCCCCGGACCCGTGTGCTGGGCCGGCGACGCCATGCCGTACAGGAGGCGGAAGGGCATCAGCCGCGTGCGCCCGGGATCGGGTTCGATCACTGTGCCGGAGGGAACCTGCTGCACGGCCGGCATGGCTCCGTGGCCCAGCGCAGCGAGCAGTGGAGCACCCACCGTGCACAGCGCCATCATCGCGGCCAGCGGATTGCCCGGCAGCCCCAGCACGAAC
>NZ_JBNHFD010000235.1:0-370 GCF_059089865.1 Arthrobacter sp. Y3221157 | reverse complement strand
TCAGCCTGGTCGTCAGGGGGCGCAACGAGCGGCGCAATGAGGCCGCAGCCGCGCCGCCTGCAAGTACTCCGGCGGCCAGGCGCCGGCCCGTTGCGCGCGTGAACGTCCGTCACCTGGTCCCCCTCCCGTCAGTCAGTCCACCGGCTGAGGATGCTGGGGGCGCTTCGCTGCGCGTGGAGGCGCGGGCGGTCAGGATCCAAGGAATCGAGGAGCCCAGCGGCCCGGCCACACGGTCCGTGACAGTGACGCTGTACCAGCCGCCCTCCGCTGCGACCGTGGCTGCTGCCGTGCCGCCGGCCAGTGTCCTGACCGTTCTCTCGACCCTGGCGGAATCCTCGCCCCTCGCCAACGCCCGCGCACCGGCCCGCGC
>NZ_JBNHFD010000234.1:0-382 GCF_059089865.1 Arthrobacter sp. Y3221157 | reverse complement strand
AGCTCATGGGCGCGGGCCACTCTGTCAGCGGCGGGCCGAGGCGCGCTACCAGGCCCCCTTCCTGGTCCACCCCGATCATCCCGGGCCAGGGGTTGCCATCCGCCACGGCGGCCTGGGCGAGCCGCTGGTTGATGGCGCCCATGCGGGCAAGATCAACCCTCCCCTGCGGGTCGCGGGGAACGTTGTCACCCATGATGATGGACCCCGCCAGGTGCAGCCGCTCAACAGTGGCCGCGTGCGCCTCCACATTGAAGCCCTGGAAGAAGGGCATCAGCACCTGGCCCGCCTTCTCCTCCGGCGTCATGGCTGCCACGGCCGCGGCGGCGGCGTCCTCGTCGCGCTGTTCCGGGCCCCAGCCCAGGGGCCGGGAACCGGGGTCGGG
>NZ_JBNHFD010000233.1:0-395 GCF_059089865.1 Arthrobacter sp. Y3221157 | reverse complement strand
CGGCTTCTTCGCAGACGGTGTGCAGGCCTTCTTTTTTGACGAGGTTCTTGAGTCCGACGAACTCCGGGCCCATCTGGACCTTGGCCTTGATCCAGTCCGGCTTGCGCTCCACCGGGACGGCCGCGTTGCGCTGCTCGATCCGCAGCATCTTCCGGCCTTCGGGTGCCAGTGTCATGGTTGCTTCCTTAGTTCGTGGGTCTTGCCGTGGTTTGCTGGCTGTCAGCATTCGACGACGTTGACGGCGAGGCCGCCCATGGCGGTTTCTTTGTATTTGTCGCTCATGTCCTTGCCGGTTTCGCGCATGGTGATGATGACTTCGTCGAGCGAGACGCGGTGCGTGCCGTCGCCCCAGAGCGCCATTTTCGCGGCGTTGATCGCTTTCGCGGCCGCGATCG
>NZ_JBNHFD010000232.1:0-398 GCF_059089865.1 Arthrobacter sp. Y3221157 | reverse complement strand
GTCCGGACACCTGCCAGGGCCGCTTCAGCTGCCTGGTAGGCGTCCAATGGGTCCGATTTACCGTGCAGGCGGCGGTACTGCCGGTTTGGCCGCATAACCTCCAGGACCTGCATTCCTTCGCGGGTCAGGACCCGGGCCAGTTCGGCGCCATAGGTGCCGGTGCCTTCGACCCCTATGACCAGGACGGTGCCGAATGAGGTGATGAAATCGATGATTTTTCGGTACCCGGACCCGACGGCGAGGTATTCCTTGTCCGCCAAATGTTCCCCGGTATCGCTGATAACAGCGACGTGGTGCGTGTCGGAGTGGGTATCGATCCCGACGATGACTTTCAAACGAGGCTTTGTCATGATGAAACTGCCCTGACCTTTCCGTTGCGTGCGGTGGGACAAACGGGC
>NZ_JBNHFD010000231.1:0-400 GCF_059089865.1 Arthrobacter sp. Y3221157 | reverse complement strand
CGGATCCGCGCTGATAAGGCCCACGAGAAGCTACTCACGTTGGGTTATGCGGGCTCGGAGCGGTCCACCCGTCGGGCGATCGCGCAGGTCAAGGCCGCGTGGCGGCTCGGCCATGTGCGCGTGCACCGGCCTTGGATCGCGGAGCCGGGGATGTGGCTGCAGTACGACTTCGGCGACGGGCCGCGGATCGGTGGGATGAAGACCATCTTGTTCGTGGCCTGGCTAGCGTTCTCGAGGTTCCGGATCGTGATCCCGTTACGGGATCGGACCGCGCCGAGCGTGTTCGCCGCGCTGGACCGGTCCTTCCGGATCTTGGGCGGCGCACCAACCTATGTCCTGACAGATAACGAGAAGACGGTGACCACCGCGCACGTGGCCGGGGTGCCGGTGCGGAACCAGC
>NZ_JBNHFD010000230.1:0-412 GCF_059089865.1 Arthrobacter sp. Y3221157 | reverse complement strand
TGTTCGCCAAATACACGGTCGAGAAACTCCTCTCCCTCACCGAGGACGGCATCTCCTGCTTCAACCAGGTCGGCGGCCTGGAAGTCGCGACCACCGAGACCCGCCTCGCGGACCTCAAGCGCAAACTCGGCTACGCACAATCGTGGGGCATCGACGGCAAGATCCTTACCCGTGAGGAGTGCAAGGAGCTCTACCCGCTGATCAATGAAGAAGACATCCTCGGCGGCCTCCACGTGCCCTCCGACGGGCTCGCGTCCGCGGCCCGCGCGGTGCAGCTGCTGATCAAACGCACCGAAGCCGCCGGCGTAAAGTACGTCGGCAACACCGCCGTGACCGGCATCGAACAGACGAACCGGCGGGTCACCGGCGTGCAGACCCCCGACGGGGTGATCCCGGCCGACATCGTGGTCTC
>NZ_JBNHFD010000229.1:0-439 GCF_059089865.1 Arthrobacter sp. Y3221157 | reverse complement strand
TTCAGCTTCCATGACCAGACCCAGCAGCGGGTCCTGGTGATGGTCTCCAAGTTCGGGCACTGCCTCAACGACCTGATTTTCCGGTGGCGCGGCGGGACCCTGGGCGGGGACCTGGTGGCCGTGGTCTCCAACCACGAAACCCACCGGGCGATGGCCGAAGCGGCCGGGCTGCCCTTCATCTACCTTCCGGTCACCCCGGACACCAAGGCCGACGCCGAAGCCCGGCTGCTGGAACTGGTGGAGGAATACCGGGCCGACCTGGTGGTCCTGGCCCGCTACATGCAGGTCCTCTCCGACGATTTGTGCCGGGCCCTGGAAGGCCGCGCGATCAACATCCACCATTCCTTCCTGCCCGGGTTCAAGGGCGCCCGCCCCTACCACCAGGCCTACGACCGGGGCGTGAAACTCGTCGGCGCGACCGCGCACTACGTCACCGCGG
>NZ_JBNHFD010000228.1:0-441 GCF_059089865.1 Arthrobacter sp. Y3221157 | reverse complement strand
AGAACCACTTGCTGCAGCTGCTGGCCCTGACCGCGATGGAGGAGCCCATCTCCTTCAACGCCGATGACCTGCGCGCGGAGAAGGAAAAAGTCCTCGCCGCGGTCAAGCTCCCCGAGGACCTGTCCACGCACTCGGCGCGCGGGCAGTTCACCGGCGGCTGGCAGGGCGGTGAACAGGTCCAGGGCTACCTGCAGGAAGAAGGCATCCCCGCGGACTCGACCACGGAAACCTACGCGGCGATCCGGGTGGACATCCACACCCGCCGCTGGGCCGGTGTGCCGTTTTACCTGCGTGCCGGGAAGCGCCTGGGGCGGCGGGTGACGGAGATCGCGGTGGTGTTCAAGCGCGCCCCCAACCTGTTGTTCCGGGACCACACGGATGATGACTTCGGGCAGAACGCCGTGGTGATCCGGGTCCAGCCCGACGAGGGCGCCACGATCC
>NZ_JBNHFD010000227.1:0-446 GCF_059089865.1 Arthrobacter sp. Y3221157 | reverse complement strand
AACCGCCCTCGCGCTCAACCTCCTCAACGGCGAGGGGTACCTGGGCGTCGCGGGCGGTTTCGGCACCGACAGCGCGGCCGGGCTCATGGGCGAGGCCGATGTCGTCCTGGTGGCCGGGGCGAGCCTGAGCCCGTTCACCATGCGGTTCGGGCACCTGCTCGGCCCGGACAGCATCCTTATTCAGATCGACACCGCCCTGCAGCCGACGAACCCCCGGGTGGACCTGTTCGTTCATGCGGACGCGAAGGCCGCGGCGGGTCGCCTCCTGTCCTTGCTGGACGGTGAGGCCGCGGCGGAAGGGTGGCGTGCAGAAGCGTCCAGGCGTCTTGCCGAGGGACCTGCCCATCACCCGGGCTCGGACGAGGCCCCGGACGGCCGGCTGGACCCGCGCTCCCTCGCCTCCGCGTTGGATGCCGTGCTGCCCGAGCGCCGCACGGTGGTCCAGG
>NZ_JBNHFD010000226.1:0-456 GCF_059089865.1 Arthrobacter sp. Y3221157 | reverse complement strand
AATCCCAAGCCGCAGTCCCGCACCCTGAAGGTAGCCCAGACCCTCGTTGAGAAATTGCTCGAGGCCGGCTCCTACGAGGTGGAGGTCATTGACCTCGCAGAACACGTCGAGGAGATCTTCGCGTGGCCCAGCGAGAAAATGGCTGCGCTGAACGCCAGTGTCGCTGCCAGTGATGTGGCGGTTTTCGCCTCACCCACCTACAAGGCAACCTACACCGGGCTTCTGAAGGCCTTCCTTGATCGCTACCCCGCCAACGCACTGGCAGGAGTGACAGCCATCCCGGTCATGACCGGCGCCGACCAGACCCACTCCATGGGCCCCACGGTCAACCTGGCACCACTGCTCGTTGAACTCGGCGCGACCGTACCAGGACGCGGGTTCTACTTCGTCACCGGCCAGATGGACCACCTCGACGAGGTCGTCCAGAACGCCGCCGACGAATACGCCGCGAACCTG
>NZ_JBNHFD010000225.1:0-466 GCF_059089865.1 Arthrobacter sp. Y3221157 | reverse complement strand
CGCAGCGGCAAGGGAGGCCAGGCACGACGGCGCCACCCTGCCTGCCGTCCAGGCCTTCCGTTCCGCGCCCGGCGGCGGAGTCCTGGGCACCGTGGAGGGCAGGCTGGTGTTGGCCGGCCGCACGGGGTGGCTTGAGGACAACGGCATTTCACTTACCGGCGGGCAGCGGGAGGTGCTGGCAGCGGCCGAGGCCAGCGGCGCCACAGCCATCTGGGTTGCCGTGGACGGTACCCCGGCCGGCGTGATCAGCCTGCGGGACACCATCAAGGAGGGATCCGCCGCGGCTGTTGCCAGGCTGAAGCACCTGGGGCTGCGCCCCATCCTGCTGACCGGCGACAATGCCGCCGTGGCCGCCCAGGTGGCTGCCGCCGTCGGCATTGATGCAGCGGACGTCTATGCGGGTGTCCTGCCGGAAGGAAAGGTGGAGGCGGTCCGCCGGCTGCAGGCCGGCGGGGCAACGGTGGCC
>NZ_JBNHFD010000224.1:0-472 GCF_059089865.1 Arthrobacter sp. Y3221157 | reverse complement strand
CTCCGGCCGGCGCGCAGCTTGCCGCCCAGCTGCGGACCCGCCCGCTCGATCAGGCCGCGTTCCAGGGAACCGTGGACGTCCTCGTCGGACTCCGCCGGCAGGTAGGCGCCGGAGGCTACGTCCTCATCCAGCTGCGCCAGGGCGGCGAGCATGCCTTCCAGCTCGCCGTCGTCCAGCAGGCCGGCCTTGTGCAGCACGCGGGCATGCGCCTTGGAACCGGCAATGTCGTAGCGGGCCAGCCGCCAGTCGAAGTGGGTGGACTTGCTCAGGGCGGCGAGGGCGTCCGCGGGGCCCCCGGCGAACCGGCCGCCCCACAGCGCGCCTGTATTGGTCCCCGAGCGCACCCCCACCACCGGGCGGGGGGGCGGGGGCCCCCGCGCCCCGCCGCCCCGGGGGGGGGGGGAGTAACAGCGCACCGCCAGGGGGCGGCGGCGGGCCCCCAGGGGGCCCAACCCCCCACCCACAATAAAAC
>NZ_JBNHFD010000223.1:0-475 GCF_059089865.1 Arthrobacter sp. Y3221157 | reverse complement strand
AAGGAGAAGATGCCGTTGAAGCCGTCTTCGATCTCGGCTTCGCGCAGGGCGGGCAGGATCTGCTTGGTCGCTTCCCAGGCGGGCAGGAAGTCCTCGACGGTGAAGTCCAGGCGGGAGGGCATGTGGTGTTCGCTGATCTCGTCCGGTTTGAAGCTTCCGAGCTCGTCCAGGTCCACGGGCATGGGTTTGTGGGCGTAGGAGCCGATGCCGTACCGGTCGCCGTGTTCGCGGTAGTACAGGTCCTGGTCCTGGTGGCGCAGGATCGGCAGCCGGGCGCCGTTGGGCAGCTCGTTCTTGCCGTGCTGGGCCGGGACGGGGGTGGTTTTGACGTACTGGTGGGCCAGCGGGAGCAGGGGCACGGCCATGCCGATCATTTCGCCGATTTTGGCGCCCCAGAACCCGGCGCAGGAGACCACGATGTCGGCCGGGATCACCCCGTCGGGGGTCTGCACGCCGGTGACCCGCCGGTTCGTCT
>NZ_JBNHFD010000222.1:0-503 GCF_059089865.1 Arthrobacter sp. Y3221157 | reverse complement strand
GGCCATGAAAAACTGCCCGTAGGCGGCCACGAAAGTGCCCACTGACGGCCAGTAGAACTGCCCATCGGTGGCCATGAGATCTGCCCACTTCCTTACTTGTCCTGCCGCGTCTTAAGCGGCGGGCCTCTCCCCGGGATTTGATGACGGTGTCTAGTCGCATCGAATGTCGCCCAGGAAGAGGCCCTGTATGAAGTCTGACGGAGAAATCATGGAAATTCTTGCTGCCTACGATTTGACCGGATCGTTGCGCGCCACGGCGGAGCTGACGGGCTGTTCGCATCACACTGTTGCCCGGCATGTCGCGGCGCGGGATGCGGGCCGGCCGATTGCCGAACCGGCGCCGCGAGAGCGTGTCACTGATGCGTTCCTGCCCAAGATTGAGGAATGGGTTGAGGCGTCCAAGGGTCGGATCCGCGCTGATAAGGCCCACGAGAAGCTACTCACGTTGGGTTATGCGGGCTCGGAGCGGTCCACCCGTCGGGCGATCGCGCAGGTCAAGGCCG
>NZ_JBNHFD010000221.1:0-503 GCF_059089865.1 Arthrobacter sp. Y3221157 | reverse complement strand
CTGCTCGACGTCAAGAACCTGGAAGTGACATACCGCTCCAAAGGACTGCTCAAAAAAAGCTTCCAGGTCCTTCGTGGGGTCAGCCTGGATATACGTGAAGGCGAAACTGTTGGCCTGGTCGGCGAATCAGGGTCCGGCAAATCAACACTGGGACGAGCCGTGCTCGGCCTGGCACCCATAACCGGCGGAACAATCACCTACCGCCAAGAAGACATAACCCAAGCCACTAAACAGCGGCGCCGCGAACTTGCAACGGAAATGCAGGCTGTCTTCCAGGACCCCTATTCCTCCCTCAGCCCCGCCCTCACCATCGGTGACACACTGTCGGAACCGCTGAGGGCCCGAGGAATCGGACGGAAAGAATCAGCCCAACGCATCAGCGAACTGCTCGACGTCGTTCACCTGCCCGCCGATGCACTCCAGCGGTACCCCAGAGAATTCAGCGGAGGACAACGACAGCGGGTAGCCATCGCACGGGCACTTGCGCTGTCACCAAAACTCAT
>NZ_JBNHFD010000220.1:0-515 GCF_059089865.1 Arthrobacter sp. Y3221157 | reverse complement strand
CCGCCCTGGCAGCCAAAGAACTCCGCGAAGCCATCGCATAACCCCACCCCGAACCGTGTACTGCCCGCACAAAACACCACCGCGGGCAGTACACGGCTCAGGCCGGCTCGGCTGGATCTGAACACATTTCGAAGATGCCGGGTCAGCAGATTGACTCGTAAGTGAGGTGAGGTCGCAATGAATCAGGCGGACTGTGCTGATTATCGTTCGGCTGTGGAGCCGCCAGCCGTCGGGCCGTCCAAGGACATGCCTCCTATCCCCGCCCCGCCCCGTGGACAGGTCCCGGCAGATCGAATCCGTCCCTCGCGCGGTCGGGAACGCGAGTTGCGGCAGCTCATCCACGACCTCGCCGTTCTCGCCGCAAGGCCCGATCGCCAGGCCAAGGAGACACAGCCCCAAGCAGGAGCCACGTAACGCAGATTTGAGCCGAAACATGAAAATTGGAATCCTCACCAGCGGTGGCGACTGCCCCGGATTGAACGCGGTGATCCGCGGCGCCGTACTGAAAGGCATCG
>NZ_JBNHFD010000219.1:0-522 GCF_059089865.1 Arthrobacter sp. Y3221157 | reverse complement strand
ACCGCAGCGCCAGGATGTTCTGGACCGTTTCCTTACCCAGGTAGTGGTCGATCCGGAACACCGCGTCCGGCGGGAACACGGACTCCACAATGTCATTAAGCTTCCGGGCGGACTCCAGGTCGTGCCCGAACGGCTTCTCGATCACCACGCGGCGCCACTTGTCCCCGTCGGCCTGCGCCAGCCCGTGCTTGGACAACTGCCGGCAGACCTGCTCAAACGCCTTCGGCGGAATCGAGAGGTAGAACGCGTGGTTCCCCCGGGTGCCGCGGACCTCATCGAGTTCCTTGACCGTGTCACCGAGCCGCTGGAACGCCGCGTCGTCGTCGAACTCGCCCTGCACGAACCGGATGCCCTCGGCAAGCTGGTTCCACACCGCCTCATCAAACGGCGTCCGCGCATACGCCTGGACCGAGGACCTCACCTGGGCGGCGAAATCCTCATCACTCCACTCCCGGCGCCCGAAGCCCACCAGCGCGAAACTCGGCGGCAACAACCCCCGGTTCGCCAGGTCATACACCGCCG
>NZ_JBNHFD010000218.1:0-524 GCF_059089865.1 Arthrobacter sp. Y3221157 | reverse complement strand
ACCGTGCACATGACCGTGTACCCGCCGGCTACCATCGCGAAAATGGTTTCGACGCTGGACCAGATCGGTCCGGGCCGTGTCGGGCTGAACCTGGTCACCGGCTCCAGCTACCTGGACCTGCACCACCTGGGTCTGTGGGATGACAGCCTGGACCATGACGAGCGGTACAACATGGCCGATGAGTGGATCCAGCTCGTGAAGCGGTTCTGGACCGAAAAGGTCATCGACCACAAGGGCAAGTACTTCGAAACGAACGAGGCCACGATGGGCCCCAAGCCCTCCAAGATGCCCCCGCTGGTCAACGCCGGAGCCTCACCGCGCGGATTCCAGTTCGCGGCCGAGAACTGCGACATCGCCTTCATCATGGCCAGCGATGACGAGAAATCCATCGCGACCGGCCGTCTGGCGAAGAAGACCGCCCTGGAAATGGGCAAGCCGAACCTGAAGACCTACGGCCTGATCACCGTCATCCCGGGCGAAACCGACGAAGAGGCCCAGGCCCGGATGGACTACTTCAACGCCGG
>NZ_JBNHFD010000217.1:0-529 GCF_059089865.1 Arthrobacter sp. Y3221157 | reverse complement strand
TTGTAGGTGGCGCGGATGTTTTCCAGCGCGGCCTGCGGGTCGGGTTCGTTCGCGGAGTCGGTGATCCGGCGGTGCGCGATGCGGCCGATGGAGGTCTCGCACGCGTTTTCCGGGGCACCGTGCGGCCACCAGGCCACGATCGGGGCGTCCGGAAGCAGCAACGCCGCGACCAGCGACTCGGATTCGTGCGCGAGCTGGCCGTAGCCGCGCAGCACGATCACTTCCGACGCGCCGGCGTCCCCGCCGACCCGGATCTGCGCGTCCAGCCGGTCCGCGTGGTCCTTCCCGGCGTCGGCGAGCACGATGATCCGGCAGGGGTGTTCCCGGCTGGCCTCGTTCGCGGCCTCGATCGCTTCTTCCTCAAGCCCGGACTTCGTCACGACCACCAGGGTCAGGACCCGGCCCAGCGCGATCACCCCGCCCTGCTCGCGCAGGGCCATGATCTTCTTGGAGACGTTCGAGGTGGTGGTATCGGGCAGGTCTACGATCATGGCCTTCTCCAGGTTCGTCCGTCACGGGCCAGCAACTC
>NZ_JBNHFD010000216.1:0-595 GCF_059089865.1 Arthrobacter sp. Y3221157 | reverse complement strand
TTGTGACGCCATCTTCTGCCATGAAGTGTCCTGCTGCCGGGTGGACCTGCAGACGTGCGCTTAGACGTCTGGCGAGGTCATCGGATGCTTCCGGCGGCACGAAAGGATCTGTGTTGGAGCGAAGTACTGTTCGTTGCCGAATGCTCGTTGCCACCCGCTCTACGGCAGCGTCAGTTGCGAGGAAACCATCGAGTTCCGGTAATGCTTCCAGTGGTTCAGTGAACCCGGCGACCACCACGAGACCGCCCAGCTCCCAGGGTTCCGGCAGTGTCTCGAGTACCCGTAGGACGGTGACCACGCCGAGGGAATGTGCCACAACCACTGTTGTCGCATCCGGCACTCCGAGTGCCGTGCTGACTGCGTTCTCCCAGGCTGCCTTGTCAGGATTGTCCGGGTTGGGGAGTGGAACGACTGTGACTTCTATGTCTTCAGCTTCAAGGGCGCTTTGCAGCCAGGGGAACCAGTTTGAATCCGGAGACGATTGGTATCCGTGGACGATGACGACCCGCTGGACGGGTCGAACCGGGACATTACTGGCTGGGGCGTTCATAGGCAAAGACTCTAGAGGGTTCAGGCGGCATGCCAGTCATGCGCG
>NZ_JBNHFD010000215.1:0-598 GCF_059089865.1 Arthrobacter sp. Y3221157 | reverse complement strand
ACGCTTCGTCGCCCTCCGCTTCGGCGTCGTCGCCGGCTTCGCCGTCAGTGGCAGCCTCCGCGTCACGATCTTCGAGGCGGCTGCGGCTGCGGCGGCCTCGGCTGCGGCGCCTGCGGCGGCCGGCGGAATCGTCGGCATCTCCGTCCTCGGCGTCGTCCTCTTCCACATCCTCCGGGACGGCCGGAGCCGGACGCACCACAGTGCTCAGGTCCGGGGCCTGGAACAGTACGGAAGTGGGGGAAGCCGGTTCCAGGAACAGAGAGGCAAAGGGGCTGGCGGCTTCCTTCGCAGGCTCCTCCGTTTCGGCCGGTTCCCCTGCAGCGGCGTGTTTCGGCGCATCGCCTGCAGCGCCCGCGTCCGACGGCGCCTGGCCGGCTTCCCGGGCTGCGGGTGCCTCTTCCGGCGCTGCATCAGGTGATTGCTCCTCGGCAAGTGCTGCGGCGGGGGCACCCGTTTCTACCGCCTCGCCGGCAGTTGCCGGCTCCGGTTGCGCCGGAGCGGCCTCCGCCGGAGCAGCTTCCGCAGCGGGCGCTCCTGCCGCTTCGGCTGCCGGGGCAGCGGCCTTCCGGGTGGCAACCCGACGGCGGCGGACGGGTTT
>NZ_JBNHFD010000214.1:0-615 GCF_059089865.1 Arthrobacter sp. Y3221157 | reverse complement strand
TCCTTCCTGCCCGGGTTCAAGGGCGCCCGCCCCTACCACCAGGCCTACGACCGGGGCGTGAAACTCGTCGGCGCGACCGCGCACTACGTCACCGCGGACCTGGACGAGGGCCCGATCATCGAACAGGAAGTCATCCGCGTGGACCACACCTACGGCCCCGCCCAGCTCTCCACCGTGGGCCAGGACGCCGAAGCCCTCGCCCTGTCCCGGGCCGTGCGCTGGCACTGCCAGCACCGCGTCCTGCTGGATGACACCAGCACCGTCGTCTTCCGCTAACCCCCGCCACGCCGGCACACAGTCTTTAGAGAATTTGCAGGAGAACCCTTTTATGGAATCGTCGCCACGTATTGTCATCATCGGAGCCGGGATCGTGGGCACCAACCTCGCCGATGAGCTCGTCACCCGGGGCTGGAACAACATCACCGTCCTGGACCAGGGCCCGCTGAACATGCCCGGCGGGTCCACCTCGCACGCCCCCGGCCTGGTCTTCCAGACCAACCCGTCCAAGTCCATGGCCCTGTTCGCCAAATACACGGTCGAGAAACTCCTCTCCCTCACCGAGGACGGCATCTCCTGCTTCAACCAGGTCGGCGGCCTGGAAGTCGCGACCACCGA
>NZ_JBNHFD010000213.1:0-692 GCF_059089865.1 Arthrobacter sp. Y3221157 | reverse complement strand
GCGACGAGTTTGAAGCGGGCCGGGGTGCTGCCGGGCGGGTTGAACGTGCGCCGCCGCGCCCCGGACTGGTACGAACGGCTGCAGAAGGAAACCGCACACCCCGACACCCGCGACCAGGACCAGGACGCTGCGTGGGACGCGGGCCCGTTCGACCAGCGGTATTGGCAGGAGTGGGTGAACCTGGTGGCGCTGGCGGTGAACGAGGAGAACGCCTCCGGCGGCAGGGTGGTCACGGCGCCGACGAACGGGGCGGCCGGGATCATCCCGGCGGTGCTGTTCTACGCGCTGCACTTCGCCCCGGGCATGGACACCGCCACCCAGGCGGACCGCGACGACGTCGTGGTTCGGTTCCTGCTCGCCGCGGGTGCGGTGGGGGTGCTGTACAAGGAGCAGGCCTCGATTTCCGGGGCGGAGGTCGGCTGCCAGGGCGAGGTCGGGTCGGCATCATCGATGGCCGCCGCCGGTTTGGCGGAGGTGATGGGCGGGTCCCCTGCCCAGGTGGAGAACGCGGCGGAGATCGCGATGGAACACAACCTGGGCCTGACCTGTGACCCGATCGGCGGGCTGGTCCAGGTGCCCTGCATCGAACGGAACGCGATCGCGGCCGCGAAAGCGATCAACGCCGCGAAAATGGCGCTCTGGGGCGACGGCACGCACCGCGTCTCGCTCGACGAAGTCATCATCACCATGCG
>NZ_JBNHFD010000212.1:0-705 GCF_059089865.1 Arthrobacter sp. Y3221157 | reverse complement strand
GGCGGACGCCCGTCCGGCTCCTGGCGGCACTGTTGGTGCCGGTACAGGGCAAGTTCGGCGGCGCGGCCGCGGTGGGCACGCTGGCGGCGGTCTTCGCCGTCGCCCTGTCCGGACTCTCCGGCTGGCTGATCATCCGGGCCAGCGAGCAGCCGCCCATCCTGTACCTGCTCTCAGCCATCGTGGGTGTCCGGTTCTTCGGCATCGGCCGTGCCGTGTTCCGGTACTGGGAGCGGCTGCTCCTGCACGACGCCGTGTTCGCGGCCCTCACCAGGCTCCGGGGCCGGCTGTGGGAGTTGCTGAGCCGCCGGGCACTGGCACTCCGCCGCCTGCTGCAGGGCGGCAACGTGCTGGGAACGGTGATTGACGACGTCGACACCATCCGTGACCTGCTTCCCCGCGTGGTCCTGCCGCCGGTTACCGCCGTGGCTGTGTCCGTGCTCACGCTGGCCGCCACCTGGCTGCTGGTGCCGTCCGCGCTGCCTGCCGTCATCGCTGCCGCCCTTGCCAGCCTGGTGCTCGCCCCGGCGGTTGCCCTGTGGGGCGACCGGAAGTCGGCTACGGCGGAGCAGCTCCTGCGCTCCGGCGTGCTGCGCAGCATTTCAGCGGCACTGGACGCCCGCGCGGAACTCCATGCGAACGGCGTGGCGCCCCTGGTCCTGGAGGACCTGCAACGGCGGGACGCCGACGCCACCGCGGCGTCCCGGC
>NZ_JBNHFD010000211.1:0-716 GCF_059089865.1 Arthrobacter sp. Y3221157 | reverse complement strand
GACCAGGTGTTCTTCCAGGGCCACGCGTCCCCGGGCATGTACGCCCGCGCGTTCATGGAAGGCCGCCTCTCGGAGGAGGACCTGGACGGGTTCCGGCAGGAAAAGTCCCGCGAGGGCCATGCCCTGTCCTCCTACCCGCACCCGCGGCTGATGCCGCAGTTCTGGGAATTCCCCACCGTGTCCATGGGCATCGGGCCGATGAACGCGATCTACCAGGCCCAGTCCAACCGGTACCTGCACAACCGGGGCCTGAAAGACACCTCCGACCAGCAGGTCTGGGCGTTCCTGGGCGACGGCGAGATGGACGAGCCCGAGTCCCGCGGCCTGCTCCAGCTCGCCGCGAACGAGAACCTGGACAACCTGAACTTCGTGATCAACTGCAACCTCCAGCGCCTGGACGGGCCGGTGCGCGGCAACGGCAAGATCATGCAGGAACTCGAAGCGTTCTTCCGCGGCGCGGGCTGGAACGTGATCAAGGTCGTCTGGGGCCGGGAATGGGATGACCTGCTCACCCGCGACACCGACGGGTCGCTGGTGAAGATCATGAACGAAACCCCTGACGGGGACTACCAGACCTACAAGGCCGAGTCCGGCGGGTTCGTCCGCGAACACTTCTTCGGCAAGGACCCCCGCACCAAGGACCTGGTCGCGGACCTCACCGATGACCAGATCTGGAACCTCAAGCGCGGCGGCCACGACTACCGCAAGGTCTACGC
>NZ_JBNHFD010000210.1:0-717 GCF_059089865.1 Arthrobacter sp. Y3221157 | reverse complement strand
ACCCCAGGCCTGGCGCCTCCGCTCCGCGGCTGACCCGCTGGTGGTGGACCTGGGCTATGGGGCCACGCCGGCCACCGCCGTCGAACTCTATGCACGGCTGGCCGCCGTCCGGCCGGATGTCCAGGTCTGCGGCATCGAGATAGAACCCTCGCGGGTCAATGCCGCCTTGCCCCTTCAGCGGCCGGGCCTGAGCTTCCACGTGGGCGGCTTCGAACTTCCCGTCCCCGGCCGCCCCGTCCTGGTGCGTGCCTTTAATGTGCTGCGGCAGTATGAGGAGGCGGACGTCGCGGGCATCTGGCGGCTTGTCCAGGACCGCCTCTCGGACGACGGCCTGTTCATTGACGGGACCTGCGATGAGATCGGCCGGCGGGTGACGTGGGTGGCGCTCGACGCCGAAAGGCCGCTGTCACTGAGCATTTCCGTCCGCTTCGGCAGCTTCAACCTGCCCTCCGATGTGGCCGAACGCCTGCCAAAGGCGCTCATACACCGCAACGTGCCCGGCGAACGGGTGCACGGGCTGCTGCAGGCGATGGACCGCGCTTGGCTGGAAGCCGCTCCCCTGGCGTCGTTCGGCAACCGGCAGCGGTGGCAGGGCATGTGCCGGTCATTGCGGGACGCCGGCTGGCCGGTGCAGGACGGTCCTGCCCGCTGGCGGCTTGGCGAACTGACGGTGGACTGGGAAGCGGTGGCTCCGGGGCTTTAGCCGGATGGGCCCAC
>NZ_JBNHFD010000209.1:0-777 GCF_059089865.1 Arthrobacter sp. Y3221157 | reverse complement strand
GGACCAGGGGCACGCCGTGGGTGGCGTAGGCGGTGCCGGCGGCGGTGAAGGCTGCCACGGCGCCGGCTTCGTTGATGCCGGGGTGGATCAGCTGGCCTGCGGGGGATTCCTTGTAGGCCAGGACCAGGTCACGGTCCACGGACAGGTAGTTCTGGCCCTTGGGGTTGTAGATCTTCGCCGTCGGGAAGAACGCATCCATGCCGAACGTACGGGCCTCGTCCGGGATGATCGGGGCGATGTGCTTGCCGAAGTTCTTGTCCCGCATCAGGTCCTTGAGCAGGCGGACGAATGCCATGGTGGTGGCTGCCTGCTGCTTGCCCGAGCCGCGCTTGGCCACCTCGTAGGACTTCGCCTCCGGCAACGTGATCTCGGCGTGCTTGGAGCGGCGCTCCGGCACGGACCCGCCCAGGGCGGCCCGGCGCTCCATCATGTACTGGATTTCCGGCGCATCGGTGCCCGGGTGGTAGTACGGGGGCCGGTACGGATCCTTCTCCAGCTGCTCGTCGGAGACCGGGATCCGCAGGTGGTCGCGGAACTTCTTCAGGTCATCCAGCGTGAGTTTTTTCATCTGGTGGGTGGCGTTGCGGCCTTCGAAGTGGGGTCCGAGTCCGTAGCCCTTGACGGTTTTGGCGAGGATGACGGTGGGTTTGCCCTTGAATTCGGTGGCTGCCTTGTACGCCGCGTAGACCTTGCGGTAGTCGTGGCCGCCGCGCTTGAGGTTCCAGATCTGGTCATCGGTGAGGTCCGCGACCAGGTCCTTGGTGCGGGGGTCCTTGC
>NZ_JBNHFD010000208.1:0-777 GCF_059089865.1 Arthrobacter sp. Y3221157 | reverse complement strand
GGACCAGGGGCACGCCGTGGGTGGCGTAGGCGGTGCCGGCGGCGGTGAAGGCTGCCACGGCGCCGGCTTCGTTGATGCCGGGGTGGATCAGCTGGCCGGCGGGGGATTCCTTGTAGGCCAGGACCAGGTCACGGTCCACGGACAGGTAGTTCTGGCCGCCCGGGTTATAGATCTTCGCCGTCGGGAAGAACGCATCCATGCCGAACGTACGGGATTCATCAGGCACGATCGGAACCAACCGGTGCCCGAACTTCTTGTCGCGGAGCAGGTCCTTCAGGAGCCTGACGAATGCCATGGTGGTGGCTGCCTGCTGCTTGCCCGAGCCGCGCTTGGCCACCTCGTAAGACTTGGCATCCGGCAGTTCCACGGCCTGGTGGTTTGAACGCCGTTCCGGAGTGAAGCCGCCTAGCTCCCGCCGGCGGTCCAGCAGGTAGGCGATCTCGGGTGCGTCCGCTCCCGGATGGAAGTAGGGCGGGCGATAGGGGTCAGCCTCCAGTTGGGCGTCGGAAATGGGAATCCGGAGGTAGTCCCGGAATTCCTTCAAGTCCTGGAGGGTGAGTTTTTTCATCTGGTGGGTGGCGTTGCGGCCTTCGAAGTGGGGTCCGAGTCCGTAGCCCTTGACGGTCTTGGCGAGGATGACGGTGGGTTTGCCCTTGAATTCGGTGGCTGCCTTGTACGCGGCGTAGACCTTGCGGTAGTCGTGGCCGCCGCGCTTGAGGTTCCAGATCTGGTCATCGGTGAGGTCCGCGACCAGGTCCTTGGTGCGGGGGTCCTTGC
>NZ_JBNHFD010000207.1:0-817 GCF_059089865.1 Arthrobacter sp. Y3221157 | reverse complement strand
TTCCGGATCTTGGGCGGCGCACCAACCTATGTCCTGACAGATAACGAGAAGACGGTGACCACCGCGCACGTGGCCGGGGTGCCGGTGCGGAACCAGCGGACCCTGGACTTTGCCCGGCACTACGGCGTCACCGTACTGACCTGCCAGCCCGCGGACCCCGCCACGAAGGGCGGGGTCGAGGCGTCGGTGAAGCGGGCCAAGGCTGACCTGGTGCCAACCGATACGAATCTGCGGGCCGAGTACTCCTCGTTCGCTGACTTGGAGAAGGCGTGTGAGGTGTTCATGGACGAGGTGAACAACCGTGAGCACCGTGCCACGAGGCGTAAACCGGCTGCGGTGCTCATCGAGGAGGCGCCCAGGCTGCACCGGGTCCCGGAGACTGCCCATACGGTCGCGTTCGGGCACGCCCGCACGGTCCCGGAAAATACACCGATGGTGACGTTCGAGAACGCCCAATATTCCGTCCCGGCACCTCTGCTCGGAGCCAAGGTGTT
Source organism: Arthrobacter sp. Y3221157 (assembly GCF_059089865.1). Classification (NCBI taxonomy): domain Bacteria; kingdom Bacillati; phylum Actinomycetota; class Actinomycetes; order Micrococcales; family Micrococcaceae; genus Arthrobacter; species Arthrobacter sp. Y3221157. Next base: position 323 of record NZ_JBNHFD010000207.1, on the reverse strand, counting down.
CGTCCGCGCCCACGGCACGGGCCCGGGCGAGCAGGTCATCATCGTCCATCACGGCCCCGCAGGCCCGGTCGAGGTCGCCCGGCATGAACGTGCCAAGCCCGGCAGTCCGGCCATCAACGATGAGCACTTCCCCGGGACCAGGACCCGGATCCCAGGCGATTACAGACCCAAAGCCCGCACCGCAGACGAAGCCGAATTCCTCAGCATCGGCAATGGCGCCGTCACGTGGCTGGTGGAAGCCGCCGCAGCAGGGACGGGGCGAATGAACGTGAAAATGGCCGAAGCCGTGACCCTGGCCAAAATCGCCGGGACCGAGCAGGTGG
>NZ_JBNHFD010000206.1:0-827 GCF_059089865.1 Arthrobacter sp. Y3221157 | reverse complement strand
ATGGCGCCGTAGTCCGGGAACAGCACGGACTGGCCAGCGACGAACCCGGAACCTGCCGTGGGCAGCGTCATGGTGCCTATCGCGTTGGGGTCGAGGTTCCGCAGGCTGTAGGCCAGCATGGCGGCCTGCACGGGATCGAAGCCGCGGTTCACGGTGAGGCAGCAGGACGCAAAATCCACCAGGCCGCGGACGGCGTTGACGTCATTCAGCGCCCCTCCGCCGGTAAGGCGGGCCAGGATGGCACGCAGCAGGATCTGCTGGTTGCGGACCCGCTGGAAGTCGCCGTCCGAAAACGCGTAGCGCTCGCGGGCGAACTCCAGGGCTGACTGCCCGTCCAGGTGGTTCATCCCGGCAGCGAAGACATGCTGGGTGTCGTGGGTGGACTGGAACGCGATGGGCACGTTGACGTCGATCCCGCCCAGCCCGTCGATGAGTCCGCGGAAGCCGTGGAAGTCCAGCATCAGGGTGTGGTCGATGGTGATCCCCAGCAGCGACTGCACTGCCGAGGTCTGCATGTCGATGCCCCCGTACTGCAGTGCCGCATTGATCTTGGCACCGCCGAAGCCCGGGATGTCCACCCAGGTGTCGCGGTTGATGGACACGATGTAGAGCGTCCCGCGGTCGGCGGGAACGTGGACCACCATCAGGGTGTCGGCGCGGTGGTCGATGGGTTCGCCGGTCCTGGCCGTGTGGTCAGCGGCCTCCCTGGCACTGGCGCGGCTGTCGCTGCCGATCACCAGCACGTTCATGGGGACTGCCGGCAGTTCGGGGATGGGCGGTGGGTCCGAAGTACCTGCGGAACGCCATCAGCGTGAATTCCACAACCT
>NZ_JBNHFD010000205.1:0-833 GCF_059089865.1 Arthrobacter sp. Y3221157 | reverse complement strand
AGCAGGAGCGCCTCGCCCTACCCGCCGCCCCCGCACAGGGACACGGCGGCCTTTCCGGTGCCCCGGCGCTTGAGCTCGTGGGCGGCATGGACCGCCAGGCGTGCACCGGAAGCCCCGATCGGATGCCCCAGGGCGATGGCCCCGCCATGGATATTGCACTTCTCCAGCGGATAGTCCAAGTCCTTGAGGGACTGCACCGCTACGGAGCCGAAGGCCTCGTTGATCTCGATGAAGTCCAGGTCCGCCGTGGTCCACCCTGCCCGGCCCAACGCGTTCATGATGGCGTTCGACGGCTGCGAGTGCAGTGAGTTGTCCGGCCCGGCGACCTGTCCCGGCTTGCCCACCACGGCCAGGTACTCCAGGCCGTGGGCCTCGGCATAAGCGCGCGAGGAGAGCACCAGGGCGGCGGCGCCGTCGGACAGGGGCGACGAGTTGCCGGCGGTGATGGTGCCGTCAGTGACGAACGCAGCCCGCAGCCCGGCCAGGGACTCGACGGAGGCGTTGGGGCGCACGCCCTCGTCCGCGTCCACCACGAGGGGATCTCCCTTGCGCTGCTTCACGCTGAGGGGGACAATCTCGTCGTCGAATGTCCCGTTCTTTGCCGCCAGCGCCGCGCGCTGGTGCGATTGCGCAGCCACGTTGTCCTGTGAGGTCCGGTTGATGCCCAGGCTTAGGTTCCGGGTCTCCGTGGACAGGCCCATCGACTGGCCATCAAAAGCGTCCGTCAGTCCGTCGTGGGCGGCGGCGTCCAGGGCCTGGATGGAACCGTAGGTCCAGCCCTGCCGCGAGCCGGGCAGCAGGTGCGGCGCCCGGGTCATCGACTCCTGGCCGCC
>NZ_JBNHFD010000204.1:0-875 GCF_059089865.1 Arthrobacter sp. Y3221157 | reverse complement strand
TCGCTTCCGAAAGCCCGTAACGGCGCTGTTGAATCATTGCGCGTACTGCGCGCCGAGAGAGCCACCGCGATGCGGGCAAGAGTAGCGGCAATGACTCAGATCAAATGCATCCTCGTCTCCGCCCCGGAAACCTTGCGCGCCCGCTACCGCGGCATGACCAACACTGCAATGATCACCGCCCTGGAAAAATCCCGGCCCAGCGGGCCCCTGACCGACCCTGCAAACGCAACCGCCGTCGTGCTAAAACGCCTTGCACGCCGCCACCGGATGCTTGATCATGAACTGCGGCTGATCGAAGCCGAACTGGATACGGTCGTAACTGAGTACGCACCCATGCTCCGGGACCTGCGCGGGGTCGGCACCGACACCGCCAGCCAGCTGCTGGTCACGGTGGGAGACAACCCCGAAAGAATCGGCACCGAGGCAAAGTTCGCCGCCCTCGTCGGCGTCGCACCCATCCCTGCCTCGTCAGGCAAGACCACCCGCCACCGCCTCAGCCGCAGCGGTGACCGACAGGCCAACAAAGCGCTCCACCACATCGCGCTCGTCCGCATGAGCTGCGACGCACGCACAAAAACCTACGTCAACAAGCGCCGGCAAGAAGGCAAAACCAGCAAAGAAATCATCCGCTGCCTCAAACGCTACATAGCCCGCGAAATCTACGACCAACTTCTCCACCCCCACCCCGCACCCGCCGCCGGGGAACTCCGGGCACTCCGCACAGCCAAACACATCACCCTCCAGGCAGCCGCCGACACCCTTCACATCTGGCCCTCAACACTGTCCAGATTCGAACGCGGCCTCACCCGCGACGACCAATTCTTCCAACGCTACTCAGACTGGCTCAACAACAATTGACAGCTATAGGAGCATCA
>NZ_JBNHFD010000203.1:0-898 GCF_059089865.1 Arthrobacter sp. Y3221157 | reverse complement strand
AGGGTTCCGTGAAAGAGCTCATCCGTTGGGGGCGGAAGTCACCATGACGAGAGCGAGCGTTTCAGATTTGCTTAGCGATGACGTTGAAGAAAAGTTCGTAGTCGTCTCGAAGAAACTTGGGGACACGGCGCTTGGATTCAAAAAGATCGCGTTGTCCGTCTCTAAGAGCCTCCTGACGAATCTGGATCATGCCACTCAAGATCTTGCGCTTTTCGAGGTCGTCCATGGCGACGACATCCTTGTACGCGGCCGCGAGCACTCGGGCAGCATCCGGAATGAACAAATAGTCCAGTCCGGTCGGCAGAACTTGCTGACGCAGATTCACGCCGAAGCTGAAGTCGATGTCGCCAAAGTCCACACCGGAGAAGTCGTTGCCGTCAATCGTGTTGGATCGTTCACCGTAGATTGATGCATCTGGTCCAGTGCGGCCCCAGATCTGGGTTGAATCCATACGGCCACTAAATACGCAGCCAATCAAGTCCCCCGCTGCTATTTTGAATCGGGTACTGCGGATATTGCGGAACGTGCAGTTAACGAACCGTGCCCTACCAACACCCGTACTGGCCGGAAACCTACTGCCGTCGAAGCTGCAGTTGATGTATTCGGAGAGAACCTTCCCTTCGCCGAAGCTCAGAGAGTCCAGGCGGAGTTGCTGAAAATTGCAGTTCTCGAACCTCGAGCCATGAGAGCCGAAACTCTTCAGACCCAAAGCCGCGTAGTCGACGCCCTTGACGTGCTCGTGATCGACGAAGACATCACCTTTTAGCGGAATGTCGACATGGCCTAGGGTGTGAACTCTCACGTCAAATTCCTCAGTGCCCATCACGGAATCCTATAGGTAAGTACGACGCCGCCCTGCTGGTGGCCCTTAGCCAAAGGACGTGCGCCGTAGGGGGTT
>NZ_JBNHFD010000202.1:0-959 GCF_059089865.1 Arthrobacter sp. Y3221157 | reverse complement strand
CTCCAGCCCAAACTCTCCCCCCGGAACCTGCGGGTGTCCCCGTTCCACGCCCGGCACAAACAGCTCGGCGGGGTCTTCCTCGAAGGCGGCGGCTGGGAGCGCCCGTACTGGTTCGAAGCCAACGCCGACCTCCTCAAAGACATGCCCGCCGACTGGCAGCCACCGGCACGCGATTCCTGGTCCGGGATGTTCAGCTCGCCCATCGCCGCGGCCGAAGCCTGGAAAACCCGCACCGCCGTCGCCATGTACGACATGACCCCGCTCAAACGCCTCGAGGTCTCCGGCCCCGGCGCCCAGAAACTCCTCCAGGAACTGACCACCGCGGACATGTCCAAAAAGCCCGGCGCGGTCACCTACACCCTCCTGCTGGACCACGCCGGCGGGATCCGCAGCGACATCACCGTCGCCCGCCTGTCCGAGGACACCTTCCAGCTCGGCGCCAACGGAAACATCGACACCGCCTACTTCGACCGCGCCGCCCGCCACCAAACCCAAACCGGCGGACCCAAGGACTGGGTCCAGGTCCGCGACACCACCGGCGGGACCTGCTGCATCGGCCTCTGGGGCCCCCTCGCCCGCGAAGTAGTAGGCGCGGTCAGCACCGACGACTTCTCCAACGACGGACTCAAATACTTCCGGTCCAAAAACGTCGTCATCGGCGGCGTGCCCGTCACGGCCATGCGCCTGTCCTACGTCGGCGAACTCGGCTGGGAACTCTACACCAGCGCCGACAACGGCCAGCGCCTCTGGGACACCCTCTTCAAAGCAGGACAGCCCCACGGGATCATCGCCGCCGGCCGCGCCGCGTTCAGCTCCCTCCGCCTCGAAAAGGGCTACCGCTCCTGGGGCACCGACATGACCACCGAACACGACCCCTACGAAGCCGGCCTCGGCTTCGCCGTCAAAATGACCAAAGACAACTTCGTCGGCAAAGCCGCCCTCGAAGGCCGCACCGAGGA
>NZ_JBNHFD010000201.1:0-965 GCF_059089865.1 Arthrobacter sp. Y3221157 | reverse complement strand
CGCGTGTCGTACAGGGCCAGGCTGTCCCGCGCGGCAATCATGACGTCGCCGATCCTGCCTTCGACGGCGGGACGCACCGGGCCGAAGAGGCCGGCGGACAGCGCATCCTCCCGGGTGAACGCCCAGATCCTGCCGCGGAAGCGGGCACGCCAGGCTGCCAGCAGGCGGTCCCGGTCTGCGCCCTCTTCGAGGTACAGGTGCACCATCCGGGGCTCGCCCGCCGTGTGCCGGACACCGTCCACCAGTTGGGGGTCCGCGGAGAAGTCGATGCGGTGCTGCTCCGGCACGTCCAGCATCCCGTGATCGGCCGTGAGGAGGATGGTGGTGCCGGCCGGAAGGGACACACTGAGCCGCTTCACGGTCGCGTCCAGTTCCTCGATCTGGTGCTCCCACTGCTCAGAGCCGCAGCCGTAGCGATGCCCTGCCTTGTCCAGCTCGTTCAGGTAGAAGTACATCAATGACCGGTCGGAGCCGGCCATGGCTTCGGCGGCTGCGGCCGTGCGGGCGTGGGAGGTGGTTCCGGACACGAACCGGCCGCCGCGGAGGGCGGCGCGGGTCATGGGAGAGTCACCGAATTGCGGCAGGCTAATGGTGGTGACGTCCACTTCGCCGGCGGCGCGCTCCAGCACCGTGGGGAACGGCTGCCAGGACTCGGGGTCCACACCCGGGTCCCAGTTGCCCAACAGGTTGACCACCTTGTCCTGCTCCGGATCGAGCACGTCGTAGCCCACCATGCCGTGCTGGCCGGGCGGCAGTCCCGTCCCGAAGCTCGACAGTGCCGCGGCCGTTGTGGAGGGGAAAGCCGAATCGAGCCACACGGGAACGTCGCCCTGCCCGGCCTGGACCACCGACCGCAGGAAGGGGGTGTGCGCTGTTTTCTGCTTCAGCAGGCTCCGCCCCAGGCCGTCGGCCAGGACCACGCAGACGCGCTGGGCCGCCGGCAGGCCGAGCGCGTTCGTGAAGCC
>NZ_JBNHFD010000200.1:0-980 GCF_059089865.1 Arthrobacter sp. Y3221157 | reverse complement strand
CCTGTACGACACGCGGCGCAGCCGCCCCGCCGCCATGGAGGTGGTGGGCCAGCACGGCTCGCTGACCAAGGCCGAGCGTGAGGTGCCGCTGCTGTGTTTCACCGCCGGCGGCAAGGGCGCGCGCCGTGGCTGAGCTCGTCTTTTTCTCCGGCACCATGGACAGCGGCAAGTCCACCCTGGCATTGCAGATGGATTACAACCACCGCGCCAGGGGGCGGGGCGGGGTCCGGTTCAGCCGCAACGACCGCGCCGGTGAATCCCGCATCTCCAGCCGCCTCGGCCTCCAGACGGATGCGGTGGAAGTAGGGGACGGCACCGACTTCTGGGAGGAAGTGATGCGCCGGCGCACCCAGGGGCAGCGTGTGGATTACCTGATTTGCGATGAAGCGCAGTTCTACTCTCCGGAGCAGGTGGAACAGCTCGCCAAGGTGGTTGACGAGATCGACGTCGACGTCTTCGCCTTCGGCATTACGGCCGACTTCCGCACCCGCTTGTTTCCCGGCTCCCAGCGGCTCATCGAACTGGCGGACCGGGTGCAGGTGCTCCAGGTCGAGGCCTTGTGCTGGTGTGGCCGGCGCGCCACGCACAACGCCAGGACTGTCGACGGCGTCATGGTCACCGAGGGTGCCCAGGTGGTGGTGGGTGATGTTGACATGGCCATGCACCCGTCAGCCACTGTGGAAAGCGGTCATGTCCCGGTAGTGGGTTACGAGACGCTCTGCCGGCGGCACTACATGCGGCGCGTTACAGCCCATGGGGCCAACCTGATGGCCGAACAGGACCAGCTGCTGCCGTTCGACGTGGATGCCTGCCTGTGGCGTGGAACGGGTGGAACAGGCGCTGGACTGAAACCGGGGACCGGGGCTTAAAGCCCGCCCGGGAATTGATGCTCCTATAGCTGTCAATTGTTGTTGAGCCAGTCTGAGTAGCGTTGGAAGAATTGGTCGTCGCGGGTGAGGCCGCGTTCGAATCTGGACAGT
>NZ_JBNHFD010000199.1:0-999 GCF_059089865.1 Arthrobacter sp. Y3221157 | reverse complement strand
GGGCCGGTGAAATTCGGCTGCTGGGCCGCCGGAGCCTCTGCGGATTCACTGGACACAGCGGCGACGGAACCAGCCGGCGTTTGGCTGGCATCTGCAGCGGCGGGGGTCCCTGCGGCCGTGGTCCCCGGAACGGCCGGGGCAGTGGGGACTGTCGTCGCTGCGGCGGCGGACGCCGCCGGTGATGAAGCCGCGCCGGTCTGCGATGCGGCGGCGCCATATTTCGTTTGCGTTGGAGCGGCTGCAGGTGCGGTGCCGGTGGATGGAGCCGCAGGAGGGGTACTGCCCGTCGGAGCGTAGGAAGGCGACGGTGTTGGGGTGGGGACCGCCGTCGCGGTCGGGGAAAGGGTAGCCGTTACCGCCGGAAGGAGTGCCGGGGGCAAAGACAGCACCAGGGCGGAGGGCGATGCCGACGGACGCGGAACAGCGGTCTGCTGCGCGGACTTGTCCTTGCCTGACCCCTTGCCGCTGGAGTCCTTCCCGTCCCTGTCCTGGCCCGGCGCTGCCTGCAGCGCCTCACCGGCGCTGGCCCGCTCGGATGCCTCCGGCGGCTGGGAGCCCGTTTCCTGCGCCAGCGGGATTGTGGGGCTGCCGGGATCAGCCAGCCCTTCGTCTGCTTGGGACGCCGTGGCGCCTGTGGCTAGAACCAGTACCGCTCCGATCGCCGCTGCATAACTGCCGCGCCGGATTCCCCCATGGATACCGGTCCGGGACAATGAAAGCTCGGACCTGTTGTGAACCATAGTCATCGACCCTAACCATGGAGCAGAAGGAATTGAAAGCCGGTGAAACGGGGTTGGACCAACCGCCGGATGCGCCGTTTGCACTCAACCCCGCGCTGACCAGCGAAGACGTTCAGCTTACGAGGTTCCGGATCTGTTGTTGCGTGTCGGACACCACGGCGGCGAGCCCGTTGCCGGCAACCCAGCCACCCACCACGGCAAGGCCGCCCGCCGCGTTGCAGGCTTCACGGATGGCCGCCACCCTCGCGCGGTGGCCGAC
>NZ_JBNHFD010000198.1:0-1048 GCF_059089865.1 Arthrobacter sp. Y3221157 | reverse complement strand
ACCCTGGTCAAGGGCGAAACCCTGGTCCGCGCCCGTAGCCGCACTGCTCCCGGTGCTCAGCAGCGCCGCAGCCCCGATATCGGCCATCAGCTGGGGAAGGGTGCGTGGCTCGTCCGGGCCCTGGAGGCCGCGGGCCAATGCCCTGGTCCGGTTCCATGCCGCGTTGGCCTGCTCGGCGGGCAGCAACAGCGAGACCCAGCCCATCCCGTCGCGGTCCGGAGAATACTCCATCCGCCGCTGGGCCACACCCCGGGCACGCCGGGTTTCGATCGATTCCGGGTGGTGGCGTTCCCGCCACGACCGCACCTTCCGCCGCAACCTCGCCGGCGGCACCTCCCCCGCCACACCCCCGGGCCCGGCGCCCAGAGCACCAGGGCCAGCCGCATCAGGCGTGAGGAAGTGCGCTTCGAGGGCTGCCGTGCCGGCGGCGTCCAGGCCCGCGGCCTCGTCCACCAGAACCTGGGCGTTCTGCCACGACACCGCCCCGGCCTGCAGCGCATCCAGCGCCGCAGGCAACGAACTGGTCAATGCGTACGCGGCACCAAGCAATGAACTTGCTGCGCGTTCGCCGATGGTCAGGACGCAGGCGACCTCGGCGACCACCGCCATCTGCTGCCCGGTAACCCATTGCGGGCTCGGGTCCGGGTCCGCCAACGCAGCCGCAGCGTCCACGTGCCCGGCCACCAACCGCACCTTCACAGCCGCGGTGGCCGCCTCGATCCGGCTAATCAATGCCAGCCCATCCAGGCAGTCATCAGCGAACCGGCGCAAGGGATCAACACCATCGCCCAGACGTGAGTCAGCGGAAGCGGCAGGCGAAGCACCCGCAACGACGCCGGCAAGCTCGTCAGCGAACCCGGCCACCGACGCAACGGCAGCGAGAATCGCGTCCCTGCCCTCTGCGCCCTGCACCGCTGTGCCGTCCATACCCAAAAGCATGGCAGGAGGGTCCGACAGTAATGATGGAATTGGCTCGTGCCGGCGGCGTGACTCTGGGTACGACTGATGCCACTTCGGTGGTTTGTCTTGAATTTGATTTGTCCGCTGC
>NZ_JBNHFD010000197.1:0-1125 GCF_059089865.1 Arthrobacter sp. Y3221157 | reverse complement strand
AACCTCATGTACTACCTCACCGTGTACAACGAGCCCATCGTCCAGCCCGCCGAACCCGAGGAACTGGACGTCGAGGGCGTCATCAAGGGCATCTACCGCCTGTCCGCCTCCGACGCCAAGGGACCCAAAACCCAGCTCCTGGCCTCCGGAGTCTCCGTCCCCTGGGCACTCGAAGCCCAGCGGATCCTCGCCGAGGACTGGTCCGTCTCCGCCGACGTCTGGTCCGTCACTTCCTGGAACGAACTCCGCCGCGACGGCCTCGCCGCCGAAGAGGAAGCCTTCCTCAACCCGGGTGAGCCGGCACGGATCCCCTTTGTGGCGCAGCAGCTGGCCGAGGCACAAGGGCCTGTTGTCGCCGTCTCGGACTACATGAAGGCCGTCCCGGACCAGATCCGGCAGTTCCTGCCGCACCAGTTCGCGTCGCTCGGCGCCGACGGCTTCGGTTTCTCGGACACCCGCGCAGCAGCCCGCCGCTACTTCAAGAACGACACCCACTCCATCGTGGTCAAAGCCCTGCAGATGCTGGCGGCGAGGGGCGAGGTGGAGGAGGCAGCGCCGTCGTACGCGATGGACCGCTACAAGCTGCTGGACGTGAACGCCGGAACCACCGGAGGAGCGGGGGGCGAGGCCTGACCAACCGTGGAGTTTTTGTCCAGATAAGGTGACTTCCCGGCCTCGCAACCAGCCGTATCTGGACAAAAATTCCACTAGGGTGCAGCTATGGGGAACATAGGCACCACCGGAGTCGTCCTGGCCGCCGGGGCCGGGACCCGGCTGGGCCTGGGCCCCAAGGCATTGCTCGCCTACCGCGGCCAGCCGCTGGTGGAGGCGGTCGCCGGAACCCTGCTCGACGGCGGCTGCCGCGACGTGGTGGTGGTCCTTGGAGCGGGCGCACCGGACGTCGCAGCCAAGACCGAACTGGACCGCTACCGGGTCATCGTCAACCAGGACTGGCGCACGGGCATGGGCAGTTCGTTCCTGCTCGGCGACATGGAAGCGGACCCCGAGGACCACCTCCTCATCGCCCTTGTGGACCAGCCCGGCCTGACCCGGACAACGGTGGGCAGGCTCCTCGCCTCCCACCGGCCCGGACGGATCACCGCCGCCGCCTACCGCCCCCCGCAG
>NZ_JBNHFD010000196.1:0-1131 GCF_059089865.1 Arthrobacter sp. Y3221157 | reverse complement strand
GTGATGGCCAATAGATCTGCCCACTTGGATTCGGCGGGATTGGCCATCGTCGGGTTTGTTAGTTCAGTTGGGTGACTCCTTTTCCGGCGAGGGCCTGGGTGAGTCGGATGGAGTCACCGCTGGTTTGGCAGACGTGGGCGTGGTGCAGGAGCCGGTCGACGGTGGCCGTGGCCAGGGTTTTGGGCATGAGCTCGTCGAAGCCGGCAGGGTGCAGGTTCGAGCTGATCGCGACGGAGCGTTTTTCGTAGGCGGCGTCCACGACCCGGTAGAGTCCTTCGGCGGCGTCGGTGGCCACCGGCAACAGGCCGATGTCATCGATCACGACGAGCTCGGCGCGCAGGATCCTGGCGACGGCTTTGGTGACGCTGTCGTCGGTGCGGTGGGCCCGGATTAGGGCACCGAGGTCCTCGAGCCTGAACCAGGCCACGCGCATGCCGGCTTCGACGGCTTGTTGGCCGAGGGCTTCCAGGAAGAACGTTTTCCCGGTGCCGGAAGGTCCGCAGACAACGAGGTTTTCCCTGCGGGTGATCCATTCCAGGGTGCGCAGGGCCTGCTGGGTCGGCGCCGGGATCGAGGAGACTGTCGGGTCCCAGACGTCGAAGGTTTTCCCGGTCGGAAAGCCGGCTGCCTTGCGGCGGGTGGCGAGCATGGACCGTGCCCGGCCGGCTGCTTCTTCGGCGAACAGTGCCTTGATGATCTCCGCCGGTTCCCAGCGCTGGGCACGTGCGGTCGCGATCAGCTCAGGCGCGAGGGCGCGGGCGTGAGGCATTTTCAGTTGCCGCATCAACGCTTCGAGCTCGGCCGGCAGGGCCGGGACGGTGGTGTTTGTGGTGCTGACTGGGCTCATCGGGTCTGCTCCCTTGCAGTGTTGGAGGGCGCCCCGCCCAGGCCTGCCCACGCGCTCGTGCCTTGGGTCAGGGAGCGGGTCTCGTCCGCAGCGTGGGTGGTGGTGCGTCTGACGTTCGCGTTCAGGATCGAGGCCAGGTCGCCGTGGGCGAAGCGCCCATGCAGGGCGGCATCGCCCAGGGCCCGGTCCACCTGCTCGGTCCCAGCGATTTTGGCCAGGGTCACGGCTTCGGCCATTTTCACGTTCATTCGCCCCGTCCCTGCTGCGGCGGCTTCCACCAGCCA
>NZ_JBNHFD010000195.1:0-1167 GCF_059089865.1 Arthrobacter sp. Y3221157 | reverse complement strand
CCCAGCCGCCGCCTTCGAGGAAGACCCCGCCGAGCTGTTTGTGCCGGGCGTGGAACGGGGACACCCGCAGGTTCCGGGGGGAGAGTTTGGGCTGGAGAGGGTGGAGGACGTCGTAGATTTCGACGAAGTTCTGCTGCGAGGTCTCGGAGACGTATTCGTCGGTGAGCTGGACGTCTTCGAAGCGGTTGATGTCGCAGTCGCCGAGGTCGATGGAGGATTTGCCGTCCACGAGGAGTTCGGCGACGGCGCGGGCGATGCCGGCGGAGTGGGTGACCCAGACGGCTTCGGCGACGTAGAAGCCGTCCAGTTCCTTGGATTCGCCCACCAGGGAGCCGCCGTCGGGGGTGAAGGAGAAGATGCCGTTGAAGCCGTCTTCGATCTCGGCTTCGCGCAGGGCGGGCAGGATCTGCTTGGTCGCTTCCCAGGCGGGCAGGAAGTCCTCGAGGGTGAAGTCCAGGCGGGAGGGCATGTGGTGTTCGCTGATCTCGTCCGGTTTGAAGCTTCCGAGCTCGTCGAGGTCCACGGGCATGGGTTTGTGGGCGTAGGAGCCGATGCCGTACCGGTCGCCGTGTTCGCGGTAGTAGAGGTCCTGGTCCTGGTGGCGCAGGATCGGCAGCCGGGCGCCGTTGGGGAGCTCGTTCTTGCCGTGCTGGGCCGGGACGGGGGTGGTTTTGACGTACTGGTGGGCCAGCGGGAGCAGGGGCACGGCCATGCCGATCATTTCACCGATTTTGGCGCCCCAGAACCCGGCGCAGGAGACCACGATGTCGGCCGGGATCACCCCGTCGGGGGTCTGCACGCCGGTGACCCGCCGGTTCGTCTGTTCGATGCCGGTCACGGCGGTGTTGCCGATGTACTTTACGCCGGCGGCTTCGGTGCGTTTGATCAGCAGCTGCACCGCGCGGGCCGCGGACGCGAGCCCGTCGGAGGGGACGTGGAGGCCGCCGAGGATGTCTTCTTCATTGATCAGCGGGTAGAGCTCCTTGCACTCCTCGCGGGTGAGGATTTTGCCGTCGATGCCCCAGGATTGTGCGTAGCCGAGTTTGCGCTTGAGGTCCGCGAGGCGGGTTTCGGTGGTCGCGACTTCCAGGCCGCCGACCTGGTTGAAGCAGGAGATGCCGTCCTCGGTGAGGGAGAGGAGTTTCTCGACCGTGTATTTGGCGAACA
>NZ_JBNHFD010000194.1:0-1288 GCF_059089865.1 Arthrobacter sp. Y3221157 | reverse complement strand
GGAGGTGGGGAACACGTCGTTGGAGGACTGCGAGGCGTTGACGTGGTCGTTCGGGTGGACAACCTTGTCGCTGCCGGCGGCCTTCAGAGCGCAGGAAGTCTTCGTGGCCAACGGCTACCACGGAGCCGCCATGGACGAGATCGCCGAGACGGCCCACGTCAGCAAACCCGTCCTGTACCAGCACTTCCCTTCAAAGCGGGACCTGTACCTGGCACTGCTGGAAAGCCACTTGGCCTCCCTGACCGAGCTCATGCTGGGTGCCCTGAACTCCACCACGGATAACAAGGAACGCGTGCAGGCCGTGATGCGGGCGTACTTCCGCTTCATCGCCAATGACGACCAGGCCCACCGGCTGGTCTTCGAATCGGACCTGATCAACGATCCGGATGTCAGTTCCAGGCTGGAAACATTCAACCGGACCTTCGCGGACGCGATCGCACGCGTCATTGCCGAGGACACCAAGCTCCCCCATCTCGAAGCCGAACTCCTGGGCCGGGGGCTGGCAGGAATGGCCCAGGTCAGCGCCCGCTACTGGCTTGAAACGGACGGCAACCTGGACCTCGATGTGGCCAGCGACCTCATCTACCGTTTAGCTTGGCGCGGAATCTCTCGCTTCCCCAAAGAGTCCTAGACTACAAATAAGACATCATCCATGAACTTTGACTGGCTGGGAGGCCCCTGTGGAAATTAAGATCGGCGTTCAGAACGTTGGCCGCGAGATTGTGCTCGAATCGACCCAGGACGCCGAGACGGTGGCCAAGGTTGTGGGCGAAGCCATCAATGCCGGCAGCGAACTGCGGCTGACCGACGACAAGGGACGCCTGATCATTGTTCCCGGCAATGCCCTCGGCTATGTGGAAATCGGCGCCGAAGAGGTCCGCCGCGTAGGGTTCGGCCAGTTCTAGCCCTGAACCACCGACGGCCCTAGGAGATCCATGCTTTCCCTGACCATCGTTGTGCTGGCAGCGGTTGCCGCAGGCTTCATCGTCTGGGCGAATGACAGGCGGCACGCCAAGTATGGCGCCGGCCTGCCCGCAGGCGTTGCCGTCGTTGCCGGGGTCTTGACCTGGATCATCCTGATGATGGCAGGCTTTGGCTACCGGCCGGGCCTGACGTGGCTCCCGTGGGTCCTGCCCATCGTCCTGGGAGTTGCCGCCGCCGTGGCCGCGGTCCTCTACCTGGGCCGCAGCCGCGCCCGTCAGGACACGCAGCGGCTAACTGCCATCCTTCGCCGCTAGGACCGGGAACTATCCCGAAAACACGCGTGGCCGCCGCCCTCCGGGGCGGC
>NZ_JBNHFD010000193.1:0-1290 GCF_059089865.1 Arthrobacter sp. Y3221157 | reverse complement strand
GGGGGCGGCGCGGACCCTGCGCCGCCCCCGACGCCGGGCACCGAACGTTCCGAGGGGACAGCGCCACCTTCGGGCCTGCGCGACGATGAGCTGTGGCTCTCCGATGTTGCACTGGACGCCGGAAAAGTGGTGACCGAAAACTCAACCCTCCATGATGTCCGGGCAACAGGACAGGACGTGGTCACGGGTTCCGGCGGACTGGTCGCTGGGCGGCTGAGAGTGGAGGCCACCGTCCCGTTCGAGTCCGTCGCCGCCGAACTCGGCAATGGAGCCACGGTCCGTGCCGCGGACGGCGGCCTGGCAACGGTGGTCCGCACCGTTGAGGCCCTCGGACGCGAACTGCGCGTCACCGCCACCGGTACGGTGAAGGTCGAAGGCGGCAGGCTCATTGTCGAGCCACGCTCAATCGACATCGGTGGGCCGGACTTCCTCTCCGAGGCCACCGCCGCCGTCGTTCGCGGCCTCGTAACCATCGAGCACGAAATCGAGGGCCTGCCCGAGGGGCTCGTGCTCCAGGACGTCACCGTTCAGGGCGACGGCTTCCGCGCTCGCCTCCAGGGCACGGACGTCAGGCTCGCCCCGTAGCTTCACCTGCAGTCAGCGCCGCTAACCCTTTGGCTGCGGCAGTACCAGCAGGTAGCCGGCGGGCAGATCGCTGCTCCAGCGGCGCGGCTCGCGGACAACGAACTGGGTGGCCAGCTGCTCCGGGGTGAGCAGGCTGTTGGGTACGGGCGACGGACCCCACTGCCCGCTGCCGTGCGGGTAGAGCGGATCCAGGACACGGATTCCCGTGACCGAGAACTCCGGGAACTTGGCCGGATCACCGATGGACTCGAAGCCGCTCATCACCCACGCGTGCCGGCCGCTCCACATCACCAGCCCCACGGGCCGGCCGGTCTCGGCGATGGCCCGCGCCGCGGTCTCCAGCGCGTCCCCGTAGTCGGGAACGCTCACCACGTCGTAGGGTCCCATGCCAACCTCGGTCAGCACCTGCGCCCACCCCCGCGGATTGGCGCCGTTAAAGGAGTTGGACGACCTTCCCCGGGCCATCTCCCACAGTTCCCCCTGGTGGGCGCTGTCACTCCACGTGCCGCCGCCCGTGTCGTCAATCAGGTTGTGGGCCATCTGGATGCTCGCCGCGACACACCAGTCAAAGGTGTATTGCGGCACGAAGTCGCCCTCCTGGTACAGGTTGAGGGCGAACGGCTGGGGTACTGGAGGCGGCGCGGCGGCCGGCGCCGAAGGAGGCACCGGTGTCGGCGCGGAAGCCGGAGCCTGTTCAGCGGCGGG
>NZ_JBNHFD010000192.1:0-1392 GCF_059089865.1 Arthrobacter sp. Y3221157 | reverse complement strand
AAAGGTCAGGACCAGGAGCCGGCATCCCGGCCGGGGACCCTGCCGGCTGGCTCACCGCAGGCGCAATGGGCGACGCCGGGCGGCGGGCATTGCGCCTGGCGGCCTCGTCTGCGGTGGGAACCATGATCCACAGCCAGGCGTAGAAGACCAGTCCGGCGCCGCCGGCGAGGGTGGCGAGCGCCATGGCAACCCGGACGTTCTTCACGGGCCAGCCCAGATGGACCGCCAGGCCCGAACACACCCCGGCGATCACGCGGTCGCTGCTGCGCGCCAGGGGTGGCCGTGCCGGGAGGGTCGTCATGGTTCAATCCAAGCACGGATCAGGGTTCCCCGGACCGGATTCCGGCGGCAACCGGGGGTGACTCAGGGACGGTTCAGGGTATTCCCCAGTAGAGCCCCACCAGCCCAAACGCGAGGATTTAGGTATGAACTCGCAGACCCCCTCCCCCGACGACGGCCAGCCCACCGAGCCCCTGCCGGGTCCCGGCAGCCAGCGGCCCACCGAGCCCCTGCCGTCCTCCGTGCCATCAACTCCGGACCCGTCCGCGGGCCCTTCCGCTCCGCAGGACGCGGACAGGAATGACGTCGGGACCGGCGACGGCCGGAACAGTTCCGGCTACCAGCCCGGAGCCAGCAATCCTTCCGGCAGCCATGCGGCCGAGTCCGGCGCGCTTCCCGGCCCGCAGTACGCTTCCACTGCCCCCTCCCAGTCCACGGACTTCTTCCCCTGGGTCCGGAGCCATGGCATCCACCGGGGCGCCGACCGCTGGGTGGGCGGTGCCTCCAGCGGCATCGCCAGCCGGCTGGGCGTGGATCCGCTGATCATCCGCGGCGTCTTCATCGTCCTCACGCTCTTCGCCGGCATCGGCGTGCTGCTCTACGGCCTGGCCTGGGCATTCCTCCCGGAACCGGACGGGCGGATCCACGTCCAGGAAGCCGGGGCGGGCCGCTGGACCACCGGTATGACCGGCGCCCTGATCGCCACGATCATGGGCCTGACGGGCCTGGGTGGCGGATTCTGGGGCTGGAGCCATAACGGCTTCGGCGGCTTCCTCTGGACCGTCTTCTGGGTGGGCGGCGCGATCTACCTGGTCTACTACCTGTCCCAGCGCAACAAGGGCGCGAGGCCGGCGATGGCCGGACAGCAGCCGGGTACCTACAGCGGCACGTACGACGCCGGGTACCCCGGAACTGCCGCCGCCTCCTCCTTCTCCGCCACCGGAACAACCTACGGCAGCGCCCCCGGGTCAGGTTCCATGCCGTCCTACGGCGGCGGCTCGGGCACCGGTTCCTACGGGGACGGTAATCTGGAAAGAACGCCTGGAGGGGCTGTACTTTGCCGTTCACCGGCTGTCGTCCCATTTCCAGCGTCGGAATATTCAGCATCCAGTA
>NZ_JBNHFD010000191.1:0-1401 GCF_059089865.1 Arthrobacter sp. Y3221157 | reverse complement strand
AGGGTGTTTCATAGAGTGTGTAAGGGTCCGGTCTCTAACTAGGGTTTGACCTGCGGTTTTACCCTTGAAAGGACGGGCCCTCTTGGCCGAAATCAGTATGACCACCAACCCCTTGGAAGGCGTTTTGAGCGCCGACCAGATCGACGCTCTCGTCACTGCCGCGGAGGACCTTGGGGAGGGCCGCAACGGTGTTGAGGAACTCCTCTCCCGGATGACCCGCGCGGTCCTGGAACGGGCCCTGGAAACGGAGATGAGCGACCACCTCGGCTATGAGTCCGGGGACCCGGCCGGGCAGGGCACTGGCAACTCCCGAAACGGCAAAACCACCAAGAGCGTGCAGACCCTCCAGGGGCCCGTTCAGGTCACCGTGCCACGGGACCGGAACAGCTCCTTCGAGCCGGTGATCGTGCCCAAGCGGGCCCGCCGGCTGGGCAAGGTCGAGGACATGATTCTCTCCCTCTATGCCCGGGGCATGAGCACCCGGGACATCGGCTCCCACCTTGATGAGATCTACGGGACCAAGGTCTCCGCGGCGACGATTTCCAGGGTGACCGACGTGATCGCCGATGAGGTGGCCCAATGGCAGAACCGGCCGCTGGAATCCGTGTATCCGATCGTCTACATCGACGCGATCTGGCTCAAAATCAGGGACGGCGGGGTCGTGGTGAACAAGGCCTGCCACGTGGCCGTGGGCGTGGACGTGGAGGGCCGCAAGCAGGTCCTGGGCCTGTGGCTGGGCACCAGCGAAGGGGCGAAGTTCTGGGCCAACGTGCTCACCGAAATCCGTAACCGCGGAGCCGCCGACATCCTGATCCTGTGCTGCGACGGGCTCACCGGCCTGCCGGCGGCGGTGAACAGCATTTACCCTCAGACCGTGGTGCAGACCTGTGTGGTTCACCTGCTGCGCTCGGCGATGAAATACGCCTCGTACGGGGCGCGTAAAGCGATGGCCCGGGACATGCGCCCGATCTACACGGCACCTACCGTGCAGGCTGCTGAGTTGGCGATGGAGGCCTTCGCGGAGACCTGGCAGAGCACCGCCCCAGGGGCGGTGCTGGCGTGGCGGAACGCGTGGGAGGACTTCACCCCGTTCCTGGCCTTCACCCCGGAGATCCGGAAGGTCATCTACACCACGAACCAGATCGAATCGATCAACTACCAGCTGCGGAAGATCACTAAAACCAGGGGCTCATTCCCCTCTGACGAGGCCGCGATCAAGCTGGTCTACCTCGGGATCCGGAACATCGAAACCACCCGCGGCGGCGAGCTCGGAACCGGCACTCAAGGCTGGCACCAAGCGCTGAACGCCTTCGCCGTTCAATTCCCCAACCGACTCCCGATCTGACCACCCGGCAGACCGGACAACCGACCGGTCCCTTACACAGAAAACTTGACACCCCC
>NZ_JBNHFD010000190.1:0-1435 GCF_059089865.1 Arthrobacter sp. Y3221157 | reverse complement strand
TGAACTGCTCCCCGGAAGTTGGACTGAGAAATTCAGTTCTAACTCCCGGGGAGCAGTTTTTGCGTGTAGATAGTTCGTTGTCCGAGGATCAGCGTGAGGCGGCTGTAGCGTGGTTTGAGAAAGGTCTTGCAGATAAGGCGACAGCTAATCTGCTGGGCGTGTCCATTTGGCCGGTCAAGAGGCTGTATCGGCGGTGGAGGATTCGTGGTCGAGGAGCGCTGGTGACCAAGCCGACGAAACAGTCATACTCTTTCGACTTCAAGCTCGCTTTGGTCGAACGGTTTCTCGCAGGCGAGACTGCCTCTGATCTGGCAGCAGAGGCTGATTTGTCCTCTCCTGTCCTACTGAGAACGTGGGTGCGCGCGTATCGTCTTGAGGGCCCGGACTCCTTGCGACCGAAGCCTAAAGGCCGGCCCCGAAAGCCCGACGCCCCACCGGTTGAACCATCCGAGTTGGAGCGGTTGCGCCGTGAGAACGAGCGCTTGCGGGCAGAAGTGGCCTACCTGGGAAAATTGCGGGCCTTGAGGGATCAAGAACAACGGTGAAGGTCCAGGCCCTCATCGCCCTCAAGGCTGACTTTCCGCTGCCGGTTCTTCTACAGGTCGCCGGTCTTGCCCGATCCACGTTCTTCTATCATCAGGCCCACCTGGAAGCCCCTGACCCCCAGGAGGCACTCAAAACTGCGATCACTGAGATCTTTACAAGAAATCACGCCCGCTACGGGCACCGCCGTATCCACACGGAGCTGCTCTACAACGGGTGGGCGATCGCCAAGAAGACCGTGCTGAAACTGATGCGCACCCTCAGACTGGTCTGCAAGGTCCGGCGCAGGAAACGCTACAACTCCTACCAAGGCGAACAGGGCGCTGCTGCGCCGAACCTGCTCAACCGGGAGTTCGAAGCCACTGCCCCAAACCAGAAATGGGTAACGGATGTGACGGAGTTCAGCGTCGGCGACCGGAAACTCTACCTCTCACCGGTCATGGACCTCTTCGACCGGCAAATCATCTCCCACACCATCGGCACGTCTCCGAACCTTGACCTCACCAACACATCGCTGCGCAAGGCCCTGACCTGCCTGAAACCGGGCCAGCATCCGCTTGTGCATTCAGACCAAGGATTCCAGTACACTCACCCGTCCTGGAGGGCTCTCCTTGAAGGTGCCGGCGCGGTCCAATCCATGTCCCGAAAGGGCAACTGCTACGACAACGCAGTGATGGAGAACTTCTTTGGCCACCTCAAAGAAGAGATGTTCCACAACGTCCGGTACATCAGCACCGATGCATTGTCCACGCACCTAAATGAATACATCCACTGGTACAACACCAAACGGATCTCAACAAAGCTCGAGGGCCTGAGCCCGGTGCAATACCGAACCCAGGCCCTCGCGGCTTAGGATCTTATTTGGCCAGTCCAACTATCGGGGACCAGTTCA
>NZ_JBNHFD010000189.1:0-1438 GCF_059089865.1 Arthrobacter sp. Y3221157 | reverse complement strand
GCCGCTGCCCGGGCGCTCGACGCCGCAGCGCAGGAACTGGCCGGCCTCAACGCCAGCGAAACAGGCCGCCCGGTGGAGGAAGCGCTCGCCGGGATCGCGGCAGGCGTTTCCACCCTGGAGCAGTACGCCGAACTCGGCCCGGTGCACCGTGGCCACAGCCTCCGCGGAAACCGGCTCGCCTCCGATTACACGGTGGCTGAACCACGGGGCGTGGCGGTCCTGCTGACGCCCTGGAACGATCCGGTGGCGGTGGCCTGCGGCTTGATCGGCGCAGCCCTGGTCACCGGCAACACCGTGATCCACAAGCCCAGCGAGCGGTGCCCGCGCCTGGGCGAGGCGCTCGGCGAGGTCCTGGCGCCGGCCTTCCCGCCCGGGGTGTTCCTCACGGTCAACGGCGGCGCGGAGGTGGGCGCCCTGTTGTCGCAGGCAGAGGTGGATGTGCTGGCGCATGTGGGTTCCAGCGCCTCGGGCGCCCGGATCGCCCGGGCCGGGGCGCTGACCGGCGCCCACGTGATCAGGGAGAACGGCGGCAACGATCCACTGCTCGTGGACAGCGACGTGGATCCCGCCTGGGCCGCCGGCCAGGCGGCCATCGGCGCCTTCAGCAACAGCGGGCAGATCTGCACAGCGGTGGAACGGATCTACGTCCACAAGGCCATCGCGGAGGAGTTTTGTGCCGCCCTGCAGGCAGAGGCCGCGCAGCGCAACAGCAACGGCACCGTGGCGCCGCTGGTGGACCTCCGCATGCGCGACGAAGTCCACGCCCAGGTTGCCGAGGCCCTGGAACAGGGTGCCCGGGCAGTTGAAGGCGGCACCCTGGGGGACGGGCCGGGGTCCTTCTACCCGGCCACGGTGCTGGTGGACTGCAGTGAAGGAATGCAGGTGATGACTGAGGAGACCTTCGGCCCGGTTGCCCCGGTGCAGGTGGTGGAGACGTTCGACGACGGCCTGCGCCTGGCATGCAGTGGCAGGTATGGCCTCGCCGCCACAGTCCTGAGCGGCAATATCGCGCACATCCAGCAGGCCGTGGCTGCCCTGCCGGTGGGAACCGTCAAGGTCAATGAGGTGTTCGGCGGCGCCCCGGGTGGTGCCGCACAGCCACGCGGCGAAAGCGGGCACGGGTTCGGTTACGGACCGGAGCTGCTGGACGAGTTCAGCCAGGTGAAGGTGGTGCACATTGCTGCCCCGCCCGCCAGGACCCCAGGAAAGGACCAGCCATGAGCACGTCTCCAGAAGCCGTGGACCTCTCCAGCCAGCGGGCGCTGTCCGAGTGGCTGCCCGGGCGCCTGGCGGCGGAGGAACCCCGCATCCTGGTGGTTGGCGACCTCATGCTGGACGGCCCTTGTCTGGGTTGACAGAGTTGTCCGCGTGGACCGGGCTCTCTGAGTGGACAGGCAGGTCTGCATGCGCGGAGCTGCCTGAAGGAGCGGCCGGAGCT
>NZ_JBNHFD010000188.1:0-1492 GCF_059089865.1 Arthrobacter sp. Y3221157 | reverse complement strand
GCCCTGTTCTTAAGGGTAGTTAAAACTGTCAGAAAACAGCGTTTCGGGTGGTTGGTTGGTTGGGGATAGTTGGTTTCAACCAGAAAGCATGCATCGGGGCGGCGTAGGTCCCGGTGCCCGGATAGTTTGAGAGGGGTCCTATCGTGACTGTTACAACCACCACGGCGCCTGCCGTGCACAGCACGGACGTTGATATTGTCCGTAATCTGTCCCTGGTCGGGGACGAGATCACCGGTACGGTGGCCAAGATCGATGAACACCAGCTGGCCGGCCTGGCCGCGCAGCTGGGCCAGTCGGGCCGGGTATTCGCCGCAGGGGCCGGGCGCAGCGGGCTGGTCCTGCGGATGGCGGCGATGCGGCTGATGCACCTGGGCCTGACGGTCCATATTGCCGGTGACACCACCACTCCCGCGATCAGCTCCGGGGATCTGCTGCTGGTCGCTTCGGGGTCGGGAACGACCTCGGGAGTGGTCAAGTCAGCAGAAACCGCGGCGAAAGCAGGGGCGCGGATTGCCGCGTTCACCACCAACCCGGACTCGCCGCTGGCCCGGCTCGCGGACACGGTAGTGATCATTCCCGCCGCCCAAAAAACCGACCACGGCTCCAGCGTTTCGCGCCAGTACTCCGGGTCCCTGTTCGAACAGAGCCTGTTCCTGGCCACCGAGGCGCTCTTCCAGTCGCTGTGGGAAAACACCGACGTGCCGGCCGAAGAGCTCTGGCTCCGGCACGCCAACCTCGAATAAACACCCCCGCAGCATCTTTTAGTTTCCCTTCACATCCACCGCAGTACCCTTACAGAAAGAAACATCATCATGAAACTCCAGGTAGCCATCGATCTCCTGACCACCGAAGCCGCCCTCGAACTGGCCGGCAAGGTCGCCGAGTACGTCGACATCATCGAGCTCGGCACCCCGCTGATCAAGGCCGAAGGCCTCTCCGTGATCACCGCCATCAAGGAAGCCCACCCGGACAAGATCGTTTTCGCCGACATGAAGACCATGGACGCCGGTGAACTTGAAGCAGACATCGCCTTCAAGGCCGGCGCCGACCTGGTCACCGTGCTCGGCACCGCCGACGACTCCACCATCGCCGGCGCCGTCAAGGCAGCCAAGGCCCACAACAAGGGCGTCGTCGTTGACCTGATCAGCGTCGAGGACAAGGTCACCCGCGCCAAGGAAGCCCGCGCCCTCGGCGCCAAGTTCGTCGAAATGCACGCCGGCCTGGACGAGCAGGCCAAGCCCGGCTTCGACCTGAACGGACTGCTCCGCGCCGGAGCAGAAGCCCGCGTGCCCTTCTCCGTCGCAGGCGGCGTGAAAGTCGCCACCATCGCAGACGTCCAGAAAGCAGGCGCCGACGTCGCCGTCGCCGGCGGCGCGATCTACGGCGCAGCCGACCCCGCCCTGGCAGCCAAAGAACTCCGCGAAGCCATCGCATAACCCCACCCCGAACCGTGTACTGCCCGCACAAAACACCACCGCGGGCAGTACACGGC
>NZ_JBNHFD010000187.1:0-1553 GCF_059089865.1 Arthrobacter sp. Y3221157 | reverse complement strand
TCATCGTCGTCACTGTCCTCGCCCTCGGGCTGGGCTGGCACCTGGTCGCCTCCATCGGCGGCGGCGACATGCCCGTGGTCGTGTCCATGCTCAACAGTGGCTGCGGGTGTCCTGCCCACGGTGAAGCACTTCCCCGGGCATGGTTCCGTCACGGCCGATTCCCACCACCACCTGCCGGTCCAGCCCGCAGGCGTGGAGGAACTCCGCGGCAGGGACTGGAAGCCCTTCCAGGCCGCCATAGCCGCCGGAACTCCGATGGTGATGACCGGGCACATTGCCGTGCCCGCGCTGGAACCCGGCGTCCCGGCGTCGCTCTCTGCTCCCACCTATGCCGCCCTGCGCGGACTGGGATTCAAGGGTGTGGCGGTGACGGACGCCCTGAACATGGGCGCGGTAACCAAGCAGTACCCCGGCGGAACCGCCGCGGTGATGGCGCTCGCAGCGGGTGCCGACCTGCTGCTGATGCCCGCCGACGTCGCCCAGGCCCATGCCGCCATCGTTGCAGCGGTGAAATCAGGAACGCTCCCCGCTGAAAGGCTGGACGAGGCCGCCCGGCGGGTGGCCACGATGATGGTCTGGCAGGGACGGAGAGGCCCTGCAGCAGGGACGCCGGCCGGCAGCGCGGCACCAGTCTCCGCCCGGGTCTCGGCCTCGGCCGTCACGGTAGTGTCCGGGCCCTGCAGCGGACCGCTGGTTCCGGGGGCTGTCCGGGTGGCAGGCGGCGGGCCGGGGGACCGGCAACGCTTCGAGGCCGCCGCCACCCGGGCAGGCCTCAGCCTGGGATCGGGGCCGGTGGTGAACCTCATCGGACACGGCGGGCGGCCCGCCGGAGGAGACATCGAGGTGGCGCTGGACGTCCCATGGACGCTGCAGGCCTCCCCGGCGCCGGTCCGACTGGCGCTCTACGGCCGCAGCGATGCCGCGTTCGACGCTCTCGCCGCCGTGCTGGCAGGGAAGGCGCCGGCGCCCGGAAAGCTGCCTGCAGCCGTCGGGAACATACCGGCCGGAACGGGCTGCCCCGCCTGAGCGCGTTTAATGGTCAGGTGCCCATTCTGAATAAAGACATGACTCTCTGCATCTCGCTCTCGGCCCGTCCCAGCAACAACGGGACCAGGTTCCACAACCACCTGTATGACCAGCTCGAGCTCAACTGGATCTACAAGGCGTTCGCCCCCACCAACCTGGAACAGGCCATCGCCGGGGTCCGCGGGCTGGGCATCCGTGGCTGCGCCATCTCCATGCCGTACAAGGAGGACGTCATCGCCCTCGTTGACGAGATGGACCCCTCCGCCAAGGCCATCGACTCGGTGAACACCATCGTGAACACGGACGGCCACCTCAAGGCCTACAACACCGACTACACGGCCATCGAACAGCTGCTCGCCAGCAATTCGGTACCCACCGGCTACTCGGTCCTGGTCCAGGGCGCCGGCGGCATGGCCAAGGCCACCGTGGCGGCACTCCGGGACGCCGGCTTCAAGGACGTCACGGTGATTGCGCGGAACGAGGCCGCCGGACGCGCGCTCGCCGCCCAGTACGGCTTCCAATGGCGG
>NZ_JBNHFD010000186.1:0-1559 GCF_059089865.1 Arthrobacter sp. Y3221157 | reverse complement strand
AGGCCGGCTGTCGGTGCGCTGCACGTGGTGCTCGGCAGCAACGATGTTGGCGCGGCGGTGCTCCACGGGGTCGTCGTGGGTGACGACGCCGCGTCCGGCGCAGGCCTCGCACTGCTCGCCAAAGACCTCCAGGAGCCCGGTGCCCATGCGCTTCCGGGTCATCTGGACCAGGCCCAGGGACGTGACTTCGGCAACCTGGTGCTTGGTGCGGTCGCGGCCCAGGCATTCCACCAGGCGGCGCAGGACCAGGTCCCGGTTGGATTCCAGGACCATGTCGATGAAGTCGATGACGATGATGCCGCCGATGTCGCGGAGGCGGAGCTGGCGCACCACTTCCTCGGCTGCTTCAAGGTTGTTCTTGGTGACGGTTTCTTCGAGGTTGCCGCCGCTGCCGGTGAACTTGCCGGTGTTGACGTCCACCACGGTCATGGCTTCGGTGCGGTCGATCACCAGGGAACCGCCGGACGGCAGGAAGACCTTGCGTTCCAGGGCCTTGTGGATCTGCTCGTCGATCCGCCAGGCTGCGAAGATGTCCTGGTCCTTGGTCCACTTCTCGAGACGGCCCACGAGGTCCGGGGCAACGTAGGTGACGTAGGCCTCGATGGTGTCCCAGGCTTCTTCACCGGAAACGATCAGCTTGGAAAAGTCCTCGTTGAAGACGTCGCGGACCACCTTGATGGTGAGGTCGGGCTCGCCGTACAGGAGTTCGGGGGCCAGCACCTTGGTGGAGGTGGACTGGCTTTCGATGCCTTCCCACTGGGCGCGGAGCCGGTTGATGTCGTGCGTCAGCTCTTCCTCGGACGCCCCTTCGGCCGCGGTGCGGACGATGACGCCGGCCTGCTCCGGGAGCCGGTCCTTGAGGATCCGCTTGAGGCGGTTGCGTTCGACGTCGGGCAGCTTGCGGGAGATGCCGGTCATGGAACCGCCGGGGACGTACACGAGGTAACGGCCGGGCAGCGAGATCTGGCTGGTCAGGCGTGCGCCCTTGTGGCCCACCGGGTCCTTGGTCACCTGGACCAGGACGGTGTCGCCGGACTTGAGCGCGTTTTCGATCCGGCGCTGCTTGCCTTCGAGGTTGACGGCCTCCCAGTTCACCTCACCGGCGTACAGGACGGCGTTGCGGCCGCGCCCGATGTCCACGAATGCTGCCTCCATGGAGGGCAGCACGTTCTGGACCTTGCCCAGGTAGACGTTGCCTATCAGCGAATCCTGCTGGGTCTTGGAGACGAAGTGCTCGGCGAGGACACCGTCCTCGAGGACGGCAATCTGGATTCTGTCGTCGCGCTGGCGGACGATCATCTGGCGGTCCACGGATTCCCTGCGCGCCAGGAACTCGGCCTCGGTGATCACCGTGCGGCGCCGACCGGTATCGCGGGACTCACGCCGGCGCTGCTTCTTCGCTTCCAGGCGGGTGGAACCCTTGACGCTGGTCACGCGGTTACTGGCGGCCTGCTCGGTCACCGCGCGCGGGGCGCGGACACGGGTGACGGTGTTGGGGGGATCGTCATCTCCGCCGCCGGTCAGTTCGAGGTCCTGGTCACCGCGGCGCCGCCGGCGCC
>NZ_JBNHFD010000185.1:0-1582 GCF_059089865.1 Arthrobacter sp. Y3221157 | reverse complement strand
GCCACCAGGCACCTATTTGTTGATATTCCACCCATGAGCACCCGCCACGAAACATACGTCCGTGCTACGGGCAGTACTCCTGACAACACCACACCCCGCCATGCAGCAGGGGCGTTGTTGTGAGGCGCTCCTTAGAAAGGAGGTGATCCAGCCGCACCTTCCGGTACGGCTACCTTGTTACGACTTAGTCCCAATCGCCAGTCCCACCTTCGACGGCTCCCTCCCACAAGGGGTTAGGCCACCGGCTTCGGGTGTTACCAACTTTCGTGACTTGACGGGCGGTGTGTACAAGGCCCGGGAACGTATTCACCGCAGCGTTGCTGATCTGCGATTACTAGCGACTCCGACTTCATGGGGTCGAGTTGCAGACCCCAATCCGAACTGAGACCGGCTTTTTGGGATTAGCTCCACCTCACAGTATCGCAACCCTTTGTACCGGCCATTGTAGCATGCGTGAAGCCCAAGACATAAGGGGCATGATGATTTGACGTCGTCCCCACCTTCCTCCGAGTTGACCCCGGCAGTCTCCTATGAGTCCCCACCATCACGTGCTGGCAACATAGAACGAGGGTTGCGCTCGTTGCGGGACTTAACCCAACATCTCACGACACGAGCTGACGACAACCATGCACCACCTGTAAACCAGCCCCAAAGGGGAAACCACATTTCTGCGGCGGTCCGGTCCATGTCAAGCCTTGGTAAGGTTCTTCGCGTTGCATCGAATTAATCCGCATGCTCCGCCGCTTGTGCGGGCCCCCGTCAATTCCTTTGAGTTTTAGCCTTGCGGCCGTACTCCCCAGGCGGGGCACTTAATGCGTTAGCTACGGCGCGGAAAACGTGGAATGTCCCCCACACCTAGTGCCCAACGTTTACGGCATGGACTACCAGGGTATCTAATCCTGTTCGCTCCCCATGCTTTCGCTCCTCAGCGTCAGTTAATGCCCAGAGACCTGCCTTCGCCATCGGTGTTCCTCCTGATATCTGCGCATTTCACCGCTACACCAGGAATTCCAGTCTCCCCTACATCACTCTAGTCTGCCCGTACCCACCGCAGATCCGGAGTTGAGCCCCGGACTTTCACGGCAGACGCGACAAACCGCCTACGAGCTCTTTACGCCCAATAATTCCGGATAACGCTTGCGCCCTACGTATTACCGCGGCTGCTGGCACGTAGTTAGCCGGCGCTTCTTCTGCAGGTACCGTCACTTTCGCTTCTTCCCTACTGAAAGAGGTTTACAACCCGAAGGCCGTCATCCCTCACGCGGCGTCGCTGCATCAGGCTTGCGCCCATTGTGCAATATTCCCCACTGCTGCCTCCCGTAGGAGTCTGGGCCGTGTCTCAGTCCCAGTGTGGCCGGTCACCCTCTCAGGCCGGCTACCCGTCGTCGCCTTGGTAAGCCATTACCTCACCAACAAGCTGATAGGCCGCGAGTCCATCCAAAACCACAAAAAGCTTTCCACCAACCACCATGCGATGGAAGGTCATATCCGGTATTAGACCCAGTTTCCCAGGCTTATCCCAGAGTCAAGGGCAGGTTACTCACGTGTTACTCACCCGTTCGCCACTAATCCCCCCGCAAGC
>NZ_JBNHFD010000184.1:0-1637 GCF_059089865.1 Arthrobacter sp. Y3221157 | reverse complement strand
TCCCCCGCGGCTTTCGCATCCCGCCCCAAGCCGGCGGCAGCCGCCCCTGCCGCTGCGGCGGTCCCGGCTCCGCCCGCCACGTCCCTGGCTGAAGCTTCGAAGTGGGGCCGGGTGGAAGGCGACGGCCATGTCTTCCTCACCATCGACGGCGCCGAGCACCCCGTGGGCCAGTACCCGGGCGTCAGCGATGACGAGGCGCTGGCTTACTTCGCGCGGAAGTACGACGACGTCGTGGCCCAGATTGTCCTGCTTGAACAGCGCGTCAGCTCGAAGGCCCCCAGCACCGACATGCAGAAGACGGTGACGCACCTGCGGGAGCAGCTCGCCGAGCGGAACATGGTGGGCGACCTCCGTGCGGCCGAGGCGCGGCTGGACACCCTCTCCACCCAGATCGCCGAGCTCGAAAAGGCGGAGAAGGCCGAGCACGAGGCCGTCCGCGCGTCCGAACTTGCTGCCCGTGAGGCCATAGTGGCCGAAGCGGAACAGATTTCCGGCCAGGACCCGGCCCAGACGCAGTGGAAGACGTCCAGTGCACGGATGAACGAACTGTTCGAGAGCTGGAAGGCCGCGCAGAAGAGCGGTGTCCGCCTGGGCCGCAGCAATGAGGACGCCCTGTGGAAGAGGTTCCGCGCAGCCCGCACCGTCTTCGACCGCCACCGCCGGGCCTACTTCTCCCAGCTGGACAGCAACAACTCCGCAGCCAAGGCCGCGAAGGAAAAGCTGATTGCCGAAGCGGAGGCGCTGTCAGCGTCCACCGACTGGGGCTTCGCCGCCGGTGAATACCGCCGCCTCATGGACCAGTGGAAGGCCTCCCCGCGGGCAAGCCGCAAGGACGATGACGCCCTGTGGGCGCGGTTCCGCGCTGCCCAGGATGTCTTCTTCACCAACCGGCAGGCCGCCAACGACGAGATCGACCAGGAGTACGCTTCCAACCTCACCGTCAAGGAAGCCCTCCTGGAGGAAGCCAACGGCATCCTTCCCGTGAAGGACCTCGGTGCCGCCAAGAAGGCCCTGCAGTCCATCCGCGACCGCTGGGAGGAAGCGGGCAAGGTTCCCCGCGCGGACATGGGCCGGATCGAAGCCGGGCTCCGCAAGGTGGAGGACGCTGTCCGCCAGGCCGAGGAAGAGCAGTGGCAGCGGTCCAACCCCGAGCGGAAGGCACGCACCAACAGCGCGCTGTCCCAGCTTGAGTCTGCCATCGCCGGCCTGCAGGAGGACCTGGCCGCAGCCGAAAAGAGCGGCGACGAGCGCAAGATCAAGGCGGCCCGCGAAGCCCTCGAGGCACGCCAGGCCTGGCTCGACCAGATCCAGCGTTCGGCCAGCGAGCTTTCCTGACCCCGCGCCACCCGTAACGGGCAGGCCCGGTTCCGGTTATCCACATAACCGGAACCGGGCCTGCGGCTGTTAACGCCAAGGGGCAGGATGGATGAATGGCGACACCACCGGCTTTCCCTGCTTCCCCAGGCCTCGACCACCCCTTGGGGAGCCAGGCGCCCCGCTTTCCCGAACTGTATGCGCCGGGGATGCCATTCGCCGGCCCGGAACTGCAGTCCCTCGCAGCGGACGGCCTGCTGGCCCGGCTCCACCACAACGGCTACACGCTGCCGGAAGTGCCGGGCTCGCCCCAGCTGCGGGCG
>NZ_JBNHFD010000183.1:0-1713 GCF_059089865.1 Arthrobacter sp. Y3221157 | reverse complement strand
CACCCTGGAAGGGGTGGGGAAATCTGTGGTTACAACATCCTGCCCCTGGGGGGCAGTGGTGGTGTTGTATTCAGTTATTGGTTGGTTCCGTGTAACCGTGACCCGTGGTTGGGTTGTTGGTTGGGAACCACATAGTGGACGCTGGCAGTGTTTTGTTTGTGGTGTAAGTTGTTGGCCTATTAGTACCGGTCAGCTTCACGAGTCGTTAGTCCTCGCTTCCACATCCGGCCTATCAACCCAGTGGTCTGGCTGGGGGCCTCTCACACAAATTGTGTATGGAAATCTCATCTTGAAGCGAGCTTCCCGCTTAGATGCTTTCAGCGGTTATCCCATCCGAACGTAGCTAATCAGCGGTGCACTTGGCAGTACAACTGACACACCAGAGGTTCGTCCGTCCCGGTCCTCTCGTACTAAGGACAGCCCTTCTCAAATTTCCTGCGCGCGCAGCGGATAGGGACCGAACTGTCTCACGACGTTCTAAACCCAGCTCGCGTACCGCTTTAATGGGCGAACAGCCCAACCCTTGGGACCTACTCCAGCCCCAGGATGCGACGAGCCGACATCGAGGTGCCAAACCATGCCGTCGATATGGACTCTTGGGCAAGATCAGCCTGTTATCCCCGAGGTACCTTTTATCCGTTGAGCGACGGCCATTCCACAATGTACCGCCGGATCACTAGTCCCGACTTTCGTCCCTGCTCGAGATGTCTCTCTCACAGTCAAGCTCCCTTGTGCACTTACACTCGACACCTGATTGCCAACCAGGCTGAGGGAACCTTTGGGCGCCTCCGTTACTTTTTAGGAGGCAACCGCCCCAGTTAAACTACCCATCAGGCACTGTCCCTGACCCGGATTACGGGCCGAAGTTAGATGTCCAAAGTGACCAGAGTGGTATTTCAACGATGACTCCACCCGAACTGGCGTCCGGGCTTCAACGTCTCCCACCTATCCTACACAAGCCACTCCGAACACCAATACCAAACTATAGTAAAGGTCTCGGGGTCTTTCCGTCCTGCTGCGCGTAACGAGCATCTTTACTCGTACTGCAATTTCGCCGAGTTTATGGTTGAGACAGCGGGGAAGTCGTTACTCCATTCGTGCAGGTCGGAACTTACCCGACAAGGAATTTCGCTACCTTAGGATGGTTATAGTTACCACCGCCGTTTACTGGGGCTTAAATTCTCAGCTTCGCCCTTACAGGCTAACCGGTCCTCTTAACCTTCCAGCACCGGGCAGGAGTCAGTCCGTATACATCGTCTTGCGACTTCGCACGGACCTGTGTTTTTAGTAAACAGTCGCTTCCCCCTGGTCTCTGCGGCCCCGATCCCCTCCCGGACGCATGGTCCGTTCAAGGTTGGGGCCCCCCTTCTCCCGAAGTTACGGGGGCATTTTGCCGAGTTCCTTAACCATAATTCTCTCGATCGCCTTAGTATTCTCTACCTGATCACCTGTGTCGGTTTGGGGTACGGGCGGCTAAAACCTCGCGTCGATGCTTTTCTCGGCAGCATAGGATCACCAAATCCCCCCATACGGGGGTCCCATCAGATCTCAGGCACAATGAGTGGCGGATTTGCCTACCACTCGCCCTACATCCTTAGACCGGGACAACCATCGCCCGGCTCGGCTACCTTCCTGCGTCACACCTGTTAATACGCTTGCCTCCCAGGATCAGGTCCTGCGCTCCACCAAAACCCTTCACCCACAAGGGGTGTC
>NZ_JBNHFD010000182.1:0-1789 GCF_059089865.1 Arthrobacter sp. Y3221157 | reverse complement strand
CCGACTCGCCGCTGCGCCGGGCACCGCACACGGCAGCCGCCGTCGTGTCCTCGGACTGGGACCGCGCCTACCCGCGGGAACAGGCCGCCTTCCCCGTCCACCACCTCAAGCAGGACAAGTACTTCCCGCCCGTGGGCCGGATCGACGGCGCCGCCGGCGACCGCAACCTCGTCTGCTCCTGCCCGCCCCTCGAAGACTTCGAAAACTAAGGACATGCCCATGATTGAGAAATACACAGCTCTCTATGACGAGCACAAAAAACTGGGCGCGTCCTTCACGGACTTCGGCGGCTGGCAGATGCCCCTCAAATACAACTCCGAACTGGCCGAACACCACGCCGTCCGCAACGCAGCGGGCCTGTTCGATCTCTCCCACATGGGCGAAGTCTGGGTCACCGGCCCCGAGGCGGCAGCCTTCCTGGACTATGCCCTGGTGGGCAGGATTTCGGCCATGCCGGTAGGCAAAGCAAAATACTCGCTCATCTGCAACGATGACGGCGGCATCATCGACGACCTCATCACCTACCGACGGCCCGCTGCCGAGGACGGGACCGACGTCTTCCTGGTGGTCCCCAATGCCGGCAACGCCGCGGTGGTTGCCGAGGCGTTGACCGAACGCGCAGCATCCTTCGACGTCCAGGTGCGGGACGCATCAGCGGAAACCTCGCTGATCGCCGTGCAGGGGCCCAAAGCCCAGGACCTGCTGCTCCGCCTGGTTCCCGCCGGCAGGCACGACGACGTCACGGGCCTGTTGTACTACGCCGCTGTGGAGGTCCCGTTACTGGTGGGCGGTGCAGGGCGGGAGCTCCTCCTGGCCCGCACCGGCTACACCGGGGAGGACGGGTTCGAGATTTTCGTGTCCAACGACGCCGCACCCGCCCTGTGGCAGGCCCTCATAGCCATCGCCGACGAAGGGGAACTTACTCCGGCCGGTCTGGCATCCCGCGACTCCCTCCGCCTGGAAGCCGGCATGCCCCTTTACGGCAACGAACTCTCCCTGCAGGGAGACCCGTTCGCCGCCGGTTTGGGACCCGTCGTCGCGCTGTCCAAGGAAGGCGACTTTGTGGGCAAGGCCGCACTGGCCGCCAAGAAGGAAGCCGGTGCCGGCACTACCTCCGGCCGCCGCCTCGTCGGCCTGAAGGGACTCGGCCGCCGTGCCGGCCGCGCCCACTACCCCGTCCTCAAGGATGGCGTTCCCGTCGGGGAGGTCACCTCCGGCCAGCCCTCGCCCACCCTCGGCTACCCGGTGGCCATGGCCTACGTCGACGTCGAACACACTGCCCCCGGCACCGCCCTGGACATCGACCTCCGCGGCAAGGCAGAACCGTTCGAAGTCGTCGAGCTCCCGTTCTACCGCCGAGCCAAGTAGCGTACCGTGGCTGGCGCCGGAGCCGGCGGACCGGACATTTTCACGCGTGCTGGCTCGTTCCTCGCCTCTGACGCACGCTTTCGAAAAGTCCGGCTCCGCCGGCCCCTCGTGCGCACGTCTCCCGGCCGCACCCATCCCCGCCACGAACTCTAGATAGGAACACAATGGCTGTTGGCGTATTCGATCTTTTCTCTGTTGGCATTGGCCCTTCGAGCTCGCATACTGTGGGGCCGATGCGGGCTGCTGCTGTGTTCGCTGAGGAGCTGAAGGCTTCCGGCAGGCTGACGGATGTGGCTTCGTTGCGGGTGGATCTGTACGGGTCGTTGGCGGCGACCGGGCACGGGCACGGGACGATGACCGCGGTGCTGTTGGGGTTGGAGGGGTTCCATCCGGAACTGATCCTGCCCGGGGAGGTGGAGGA
>NZ_JBNHFD010000181.1:0-1837 GCF_059089865.1 Arthrobacter sp. Y3221157 | reverse complement strand
GGCAGGTCTCGGGCAGTTAGTATCCCCTGTTCAACATGGGCGGTTTTTCGCCGGTACGGGAATATCAACCCGTTGTCCATCGACTACGCCTGTCGGCCTCGCCTTAGGTCCCGACTTACCCAGGGCAGATTAGCTTGACCCTGGAACCCTTGATCATCCGGCGGACGGGTTTCTCACCCGTCTTTCGCTACTCATGCCTGCATTCTCACTCGTGTAGGCTCCACCGCTGGTTTCCACCGCGACTTCACTGCCCACACGACGCTCCCCTACCCATCCATACTCCTGAACCACAAAGGCTTAGAACATGTATGAATGCCACAACTTCGGCGGTGTACTTGAGCCCCGCTACATTGTCGGCGCGGAATCACTTGACCAGTGAGCTATTACGCACTCTTTTAAGGATGGCTGCTTCTAAGCCAACCTCCTGGTTGTCTGAGCAACTCCACATCCTTTCCCACTTAGCACACGCTTAGGGGCCTTAGTTGGTGGTCTGGGCTGTTTCCCTCTCGACTATGAAGCTTATCCCCCACAGTCTCACTGCTGCGCTCTCACTTACCGGCATTCGGAGTTTGGCTGACGTCAGTAACCTTGTAGGGCCCATTAGCCATCCAGTAGCTCTACCTCCAGCAAGAAACACGCAACGCTGCACCTAAATGCATTTCGGGGAGAACCAGCTATCACGAAGTTTGATTGGCCTTTCACCCCTACCCACAGCTCATCCCCTCCATTTTCAACTGAAGTGGGTTCGGTCCTCCACGACGTCTTACCGTCGCTTCAACCTGGCCATGGGTAGATCACTTCGCTTCGGGTCTAGATCACGCCACTCACACGCCCTATTCAGACTCGCTTTCGCTACGGCTGCCCCACACGGGTTAACCTCGCGACGTAACACTAACTCGCAGGCTCATTCTTCAAAAGGCACGCCGTCACAGCTACAAGGCTGCTCCGACGGATTGTAAGCACACGGTTTCAGGTACTGTTTCACTCCCCTCCCGGGGTACTTTTCACCTTTCCCTCACGGTACTGGTCCGCTATCGGTCATTAGGGAGTATTTAGGCTTATCAGGTGGTCCTGACAGATTCGCACGGGATTTCTCGGGCCCCGTACTACTTGGGATACTCTCACAGGCGGCACAAACGCATTACGGTTACGGGACTAACACCCTCTCTGGCCGGCCTTTCAAAACCGTTCACCTATGCGCGCACATCACACCCCACCAGCCCGGCAGAACTGGTATGGAAAGTCCCACAACCCCGACCATGCAACGCCCGCCGGCTATCACACATGGAACGGTTTAGCCTGATCCGCGTTCGCTCGCCACTACTAACGGAATCACTATTGTTTTCTCTTCCTGCGGGTACTGAGATGTTTCACTTCCCCGCGTTCCCTCCACGCACCCTATGTGTTCAGGTACGGGTCACCAAGTCACTCGCGCGCTTGGCGGGGTTTCCCCATTCGGACACCCTGGGATCACAGTCCGGTTATCGACTCCCCCAGGCTTATCGCAGATTCCTACGTCCTTCTTCGGCTCCTAATGCCAAGGCATCCACCGTGTGCTCTTAAAAACTTGACCACAAAAGATCAACAACAAAAACACTCGAGAGAACCACAAAACCAACCACACCAAACGGTGCGGCCAGATCCAGGTTCCAATTCTTGGAAATTGCTTCCCACAAAAAACCCAAAAGGGCTCTTCATGGAAGATGCTCGCGTCCACTATGTAGTTCTCAAACAACAACCCCACACCACACACCCCACACACCCAGCCCCCACAAAGGGAACCAACAGCGCATGAAACGTCATGGCAGGGAAACCAGAAACAAACAAACCCAGGAAA
>NZ_JBNHFD010000180.1:0-1964 GCF_059089865.1 Arthrobacter sp. Y3221157 | reverse complement strand
CCAGCCTGGTGGTGACCGTTCCGCCGGTCTCACCGGTCCGCGCCGCACGCTCCACAAAGTCCACGGCGCGCGGGTATGTCCGGGCCAGCTGGGGCATAAGCCGGCCGGCTTCCCCCGACGTGGCCCCGTACATGGCGCCGAGCAGGGCCATCTTCGCCTTCGCCCGGTCCCCGCCGAAGCCTTTGGCGGCGATGGCCGCGTACAGGTCCTGGTCGCGCGCGGCCTCGGCCATCACAGAGTCCTGCGCCAGCGCAACCAGGACGCGGGGCTCCAGCTGGGATGCGTCCGCCACGATCAGTTTGTGGCCGGGATCGGCATGCACGGCGCCGCGGACCTGGCGCGGAATCTGCAGGGCACCGCCGCCACGGGACGCCCAGCGCCCGGAGACCACGCCGCCCACCACGTACTCTGGCCGGAACCTGCCTCCCGCCACCCAGGCATCGAGCCAGGCCCAGCCGTTGGCCGTGTGGAGCCGGGAGAGTTTCTTGTACTCCAGCAGCGGCTCTATGGCCGGATGGCCGGACTCCCGCAACTCCCACTTGCGGGTGCTTTTCACCTCGATGCCGTTGCGGTGCAGGGCCCGGATCAGGTCCTGCGGGGAGTCCGGGTTCAGGGCGGGCGCGTTCAGCAGCTTCCGCAGCTCCGCGGCCAGGGCCTCCAGCCTGGCCGGGCGGTGCCCCAAAGGCGGGCGGGGCCCGAGATGGTCCGCAAGGATCTTTTCGTGCAGGTCTTCGCGCCAGGGAACGCCGGCGTGCTGCATTTCGGCGGCGATCATCGCGGCGGCGGACTCTGCGGCGAGCAGCAGCTGAAGCCGGTTGCGCCGGTTCCCCTCCGGACCCACCGCGGCAAGGGCGGCCTGCTGCGCGGCGTACTCGCTGCGGAGCTCACCGGGCGTTTGCCGGGGTAGGGACGCCGTGTCCGGCTCATCGAACAGGGCACCCTGGTCCGCCAGCGGGCGGGGCGGCAGGAGTGTTTTGGGCGGGAGGACCGGGTCCTCCACCGGGGTCCTGTCCGCGGTGCGGGCGTACTCCGTGTGGGCGGTGAACTGGGAGAAGGCGAGGATGTTTCCGCAGAGGGTGAGGTCGTAGCACCGCTCCAGTTCCACGCCGGACGCCAGCAGGCCGGGGTACCAGTCCTGCGTGCGGTGCCAGATCCAGCGCGGCGGCTGCCCGCCCTTCCGGTCTGTTTCAAGCCGATGCACGACGGCGGGGAGGTCTTCGCGGGCGACAATGTGCGGTTCGGGGTTGGCCGGCTGGGGCTCGCCCGCCGGGGTCAGTTCCTGAAGGGCCGCGCCGTGGGGGTGGGCGGCGAGCAGCAGGTACATGCTCCAATTGTGCCCTGATCACGGGACTGTCCTGGTGCGGGCAGCGTCCGGCCCGGCTTTTCCACATAGCGGCCACGGTGCCTTACCTGCTTCCGCGCGCCCGTGGAGAGTGGCTCCATGAGCAGGCACCAGTTGACCCCGTCCCACACAGATCCAGGCAGTGCCGGCAGTTCCGGGCGGTCCTCCGGCCAGGTGCCGGCCGGGACGGCGGATACCGGAACCGGCCCGGGGGACGACGCCGCCGGGGCATGGCTTCCGGCCGGTGCTGACGAGGTGCTGCTGGTGACGGCGTCCGCCCTCCTCCGGTCCGAGGTGGAGCGGATTGTGGCGGCCGCCGGCGCGCATCTGCGTGTCGTTGCTGACGCGGCCGAAAGCGGCCGGCACTGGGAAGGGGCGGGCGCGGTCCTGGTGGGCAGTGATATCCGGGAACTGCCGCCGCGGCGCCGGGCACCCGCGGTGCTGGTGGGGCTGGACGGGGAAGGCGATAGCCTGTGGCACCTGGCCGCTGCCCTCGGGGCTGAACGGGTGGCGGTGCTCCCGGACGCCGCAGCATGGCTGGCCGACCATCTCAGCCGGTCGCGATCGCCTGCACCCGGCGGACTGGTGCTGGGCGTGACCGGCGGGTGCGGCGGCGCCGGGG
>NZ_JBNHFD010000179.1:0-2039 GCF_059089865.1 Arthrobacter sp. Y3221157 | reverse complement strand
GGGAGGTGTCCCCTCGACGTGGGGTGCCTGCCCGGCTGCAGCCGCTTCCCCCGCCTGAGCGGCGGCGGCCTGCGCCTTGGCCTCGGCTTCGGCCTTCGCCTCAGCTTCGGCCTTCGCCTCAGCTTCGGCCTTCGCCTCAGCTTCTGCTTTCGCTGTGGCGGCAGCCTCTTCCGCAGCCTTCCTATCGGCCGCAGCCCTGGCCCTCTCGGCCGCCGCCAATTGGCTAGTGCCCACTGCAGCGGAAGCGGCGGCGGTGCTGGCTGTGGCCTTGGCTTGCGCCGGGTCTGCGGTTGCCATGGGGTCGGGTGCGGTGCACGCGGTTGTCACGAACAAAGCAAAAAGCGTACCGGTGGCCAGCAGATGATTCCTGCGCATGGAAACGAAGCCTCTTCATGGGAGTGCGGAGCGGCAGGCCTCGAGAGGTTCCCTGCCTGGAACGGTTTCCGGCCTGGGAACGCAGGGCACCCCCTTGGGGGCATAGCACGCAGAAGCAGCATGGATGCTTCGCCGGGCGTGTGCTCCGACCGGTGACCTAAACGTTACATTGCACTGCCGGAGCTGGCCAATCGGCCCACGGCTGTACTTGTAGTACAAGTTAGTCACTTGTATCCTAGGAAGGTGGGCGATGGCGCCCAGCAACCCCCACTAGGAGAATCCATGAGCACCGTCGACCTGATCCGGCACGTCAAACTGTCCACCGCCCGCCTTCCGCTCGCCGTGCCCATCAGCGATGCCAAGGTGTTCACCGGCCGCCAAAAGCCGATGACGGAAGTGGTCTTCCTCTTCGCCGAAATCACCACCGAACAGGGCCACACCGGCCTCGGCTTCAGCTACTCCAAGCGCGCAGGCGGCCCGGCCCAGTACGCCCACGCCAAGGAAGTCGCCGAGGGCATCATCGGCGAGGACCCCAACGACATCGGCAAGCTCTATACCAAGCTCCTGTGGGCCGGCGCCTCGGTGGGCCGGTCCGGCGTCGCCACCCAGGCCCTCGCCGCCATCGACATCGCCCTGTACGACCTCAAGGCCAAGCGCGCCGGGCTCCCCCTGGCCAAACTCCTCGGCTCCTACCGCGACTCCGTCCAGACCTACAACACCTCCGGCGGCTTCCTGAACGCCACCCTCGAGGAGGTAAAGGCCCGCGCCACCCAGTCCATCGAGGAAGGCATCGGCGGCATCAAGATCAAGGTGGGCCTGCCGGACAGCAATGAGGACCTCCGCCGCGTGGCCGGCATCCGCGAACACATCGGCTGGGACGTCCCCCTCATGGTGGACGCCAACCAGCAGTGGGACCGCGCCACCGCACTGCGCCTGGGCCGCCGGCTTGAGGAATTCAACCTCGTCTGGATCGAGGAACCCCTGGACGCCTACGACTTCGAAGGCCACGCCCACCTCGCGCAGGTGCTGGACACGCCCATCGCCACCGGCGAGATGCTCGCCTCCGTGGCCGAGCACAAGGGCCTCATCGCCGCCAACGGCTGCGACATCATCCAGCCCGACGCCCCGCGCGTCGGTGGCATCACCCAGTTCCTGCGCCTCGCCGCCCTCGCGGACGAACGCGGACTCGGGCTCGCCCCGCACTTCGCCATGGAGATCCACCTGCACCTGGCTGCGGCCTACCCGCGGGAGCCGTGGGTGGAGCACTTCGACTGGCTGGACCCGCTGTTCAACGAACGCCTGGAAACCAAGGACGGCCGGATGATCGTTCCAGACCGCCCGGGACTCGGGGTCACCCTCAGCGACCAGGCCCGCGCCTGGACCACCGAATCCGTGGAGTTCGGCGCGTAACCTTGAAGCCATGAGCCGGAACCTCACCGCGGACCTTGCCGCCGACCTTCGCAACCGCATCGTTGACGGCATCATCCAGCCCGGTGAGAAGCTGCCCAGCGAAAATACGCTCATCAGCGATTTCGGCGTCAGCCGCACCGTGGTGCGCGCCGCCCTCACCCGCCTCCAGGCCGAGGGACTGGTGGAAACCGAACGTGGCCGCGGCAGCTTCGCCCTTACTCCGCCCTCGGACGGGCCCGCGGCTGCGCCGGGGG
>NZ_JBNHFD010000178.1:0-2362 GCF_059089865.1 Arthrobacter sp. Y3221157 | reverse complement strand
GCACATGTGCTCGGCGGAGGTCGCTCCCCCGCCCTCCTCATCGTCGTGGCGTTGGCAGCGTTGCTTGGGATGGCGGCGGCCATGGCGGGGCGGCGGCGCCTTCCGCCCTGGGCGGTCCTGGTGTCTGCCGGGCTGGCGCAGCAACTCCTGCATCTTGCCTTCAGCGCACTCTCCTCCGCCAGCGGTTTCGCCCTGCCCGGGCACGGCCATGGGAATGCGCCGTCCCCGGAGGCGGAGGAGGAGCCAGGCCAGGCCGCCGCCCAGGACCTGCACCTGCTGCTGTACCTGCACGCCGCGGCCGCACTGCTGACTGCGCTTGCCGTGACCCAGTGGGAAAGAATCAAACAGTGGCGGGCAGCAGGAGACAAAACGGGCGTCAGGAAGTAAGCGTGCCCCGGACGATGCTGACGCTTGAGTGTGCGGGATTCCCGTCCACCGGTTCGTCCGAGACATCAACAATGGGGTATTCGGAAAGTTCCAGCCCCGCCGGCACCTGGAAGGTCCCGGTGTCCGCGTTCATCACGCCCAGGCTGACCAACTTCGACAGGTCGGGCGCGATCAGCCACACCTCCTGGTAGCCCTGCGCCTCGTCCTTGCTGAGCTCCACCTCCAGGGTGCGGGCACCGTCCTGCGTCGCCACCACCCGGGCTGACCCCGTTGCCGAGAACGATGCCAGCGGGGTCAGCTGGGCCTCGGCCAGCGCCAGTGGCTGGGGCGGCCGGTTGAGTGCCCAGATCCCGCCGATGGCCACCACCGCTGCAGCGGCCGCAGCCACCACCCAGGTTCCGCTGCGCTGCCACCATGCACGGCTTTTCCTGGCGGCCCGGGCTTGGGATATGTCCGCCGGCGGGGCAACGACCGACGACGGCGCAATGTCCGACGGCGGGACGCGGCTCTGGTGCCCGGCGGAGGCCAGCGGATCCTCCCGCACTGACGCCGACAGCCCGAGTTCCCGGTGGATGCCGTCCCACACCTGGGGCCCGGGAACGGAGAGCCGGCTGCTGTCCGGCGTCGTTTTCACTGCATCCACGGCTCGGCGCAGCGCGGCAAACTCAGAGGCGCAGGCCGGGCACACCTCCAGGTGCTCCCGGCTGCCGGCGTCGTCCCAGTCGTCATACAGGGCAAGGAGGCTCAACTCTTCCGGATCAAGATGCGGCATGGTCTACCTCCAATCTTTTCCTCAAATGCGTCAGGCTGCGGCGGATGTGGCTCTTGACCGTACCAAGCGGAAGGTCAAGTTTCCGCGAAATCTGCTCGTGCGTCAGGTCTTCGTAGAAGGCGAGCTTCATGATGGAGCCCTGGGGCTCGCCCAGCCGTTCCAGTTCCCCGTCCAGCAGCAGCCTGTCCGCCAGGACCTCCGCCGCCTCGGTACCGGAGCCCGGATCGTCGGCCATCCCGGCGCCCGCTGCCGCCACTGCCTTTCGAGCTTCGCGCGCGGACGCGGACCGGGCGTCGGCAATGGCGTTCCGGGTGATGCCAACAATCCAGGCCGGAAGCCTGGCGGTGTGCGGGTTGAACGTACTCCGGGACCGCCACACCCTGATGAAGACTTCCTGGGTGACGTCGTCCGCCCCTGCACGGTCACCCAGCGAGCGCAGGGCCAGGGTGTGCACCAGCGGGGCGAACTCGCGGTAGGCCGTGGCCAGCGCCTGCTCATCACCGGCCAGGAAGGACGCGGTCAACCCGTCTTCCCACCGGTCGGTGGCCTGCCCAGGAAGTGCCACAGTGGACTCCTTCCCGGCTGCGGTGGCGAGAATCACGGCTGGATCACCGCTCATTCAAGGACCGCGGTGACAATCACATTGTCGCTGTAGTCCATCCGCTCGTCCAGCCATCTCCCGCCGCAGGTGACAACCTTGAGCTCATGTGGCCCCGACCTGCGGAAGAGGGCTTCACCGTCGAATTTGTCCTTGGCCATCAGTTCCACCCGAACCACCCGGTAAGTCAGGGCCGGAGCGCCCTCCCGCCCCACCTGGATGGCCGTTCCCGCCGGCACGGATTTCAGCTGCGAAAACGGTGCGCGGTCCGAGGTGGTGTCGATGTGCCCCGCTATGACGGCGGTTCCCTCAGCGGCCCCCGGCGCCGGGCCGAACCGGTACCAGGCGGCCTGGTCGAAGGCGTCGGGGATTTGCATGGCCCCCTCGGCTGACACACCTCCCGGAATCACGGGCATGTTGATGGCGGTCCCGGCAACGGTGAGTGACGTGGGGGCCGGCTGTGCCGGGGCGGCCGGCCCCAGGGTGGCGGCACGGACCGGGACGTCCATTGCAGGAGCCTGAGGTGAGGGGGAAGCCGGGGCGACAGTGGGATCGGCCGTGGCGGTAACCGGCGGGGCCGAGGCTGCTGCCTGGCTGGCAGCGGC
>NZ_JBNHFD010000177.1:0-2365 GCF_059089865.1 Arthrobacter sp. Y3221157 | reverse complement strand
CATCGACGACCTCGCCGCCGTCGCACAGCGGACCCTTCCGCTGATGGCCAAATACGGCGTCGAATGCCGGATCGGCACACCCGCCAACGTCTAAAACGCAAAACGTGTGTCCCGCGGCATGAGAACCATGTCCGCGGGACACACTCGTTTCCAATGCATGTCAGCTGCAAACTCACCCACCTGCCGGCGATCGGCGTCACCATAGACGGTGTTCGAAGACAAAGGCCGGTTTACAGTCCCCCGCCGAACCCACGACAGAACCTGCGAAGTGACTGTCCTATCCCGGCGGGGAGCAGGTTGAGGACGTTGCGCGTCCAAGAGACTTGTCGTCTGCACGATCCGGCACCGCTGGGAAAGTAGAGCCTCGCGAGGACCGGGCTATTTCCGGAGTCTTCCGTGAGAGGTAGTCATGACCGGGCAAGGTTCAGCAATGTCGTTCCGCTGCGACGGAAGGGAGCCTATGGCTGCTATAAAATGAGCCGGCCAAGGTTGCGCGGTTGCGGAGCCCTGGGGAACATGAGCCACTGTAACGGTGCCGAATGCAGCCACCGCTCCATGTTTGCCTTCGTGGGCGTGCCCGTATATCTCAAACGCGTAGGTAAGAGACGATCGACCCATCCGTTGGATACCAATTGAAGCAGTGACGCGCTGTCCAAACCACAGCTTTGCCGTGTACGTAACCGACTGATGCACACGGGGGGCGCCGGGAAAGTACCCGGGCATATTCACAGACCGAGAAAGCTCCGCCTCTGCCGCTTCCACCCAACGAATGACCGCGGTATTGTGCTGGTGGCCCGATGCGTCCGTGTCCACCCACTCCACCATCCGCTCAACAGCAGCGTCAATTGGCTGTACGCCTTCCGTTTCCACCACGACCTCCGGTCCACGAGGGTAGCTTTGGGCGGTCCCTAACGGACCTTCCCACCATGGCCGCCAGTGTACCTTAGATCTGACGACCGTCACCTTAAGAGTATATGCTTGTTTCTGGCGACGCCTTAGGGCGGGAAGTACATATTCCCATGTGCTTAGCGGGTGCTGCAGGGTTGCTTAGGGGGCGTGTCGGTGAGCCGAAGTGCAATAACATCGCCCAGCCCCAACGGGAGCGGTACCGTGAAGAGAATAGGACTTCGAAAGGTAGGGGTTGCAGCTATGACTGACTCAGCGAACGAGTTGGCGCCCATGCCACGGCATCAGCACCTCATCGTCACGGTCTACGGGTTGTACGCACGTGCACATGACGGCGGTTTCGCTGTATCCGACCTTATCCGGCTACTGGGGGATCTGGGCGTGGAATCAGCCGGGGTCCGGTCGTCCGTTTCACGGTTGAAGAAGCGGGGAGTCCTCTCGAGCGTTCGTCAGGGAAGGGTGGCTGCTTACAAACTGGCGGAGGGGCTTGAAGATGTGTTCCGCGCCGGCGATGAACGCATCTTCGCTAGGCGGCGAGCCCAAAAAGTCGATGGTTGGATTCTCGTCTCCTTCTCCGTTCCGGAGGCGCACCGCCACCTAAGGCATAAGCTGCGAACGATTCTGACCCGTATCGGCTGCGGGCAGGTTTCCCCTGGTTTGTGGATCGCGCCTGGAAATCTCTCGAGTGAAGTGAGTCAGCAGTTGGACCGGGCAGGACTTATGGAATACGTGGATCTGTTCAAAGCGGCGCACCTGTCAGACGATCAGATCCGAGTGAAAGTCGGGCAGTGGTGGGATCTTTCGTCACTCGAAGCCCTTTATGAAGAGTTCATTGAACGCTATGCCCCAGTACTTGAGCGCTGGTTTACCCCTGACGCGACTACGGATCAATCCACCCAGGAGAAATTTGCCTTCGCTGACTACGTGCCGATGGTCACTCAGTGGCGGAGACTGCCCTATCTAGATCCGGGCTTGCCGGAAGAGTACCTCCCGGAAGGCTGGAGCGGATTAGAGGCCGAAAATCTTTTCGCGCAACTGCACTCGATACTCGCTCCCATGGCAGAAAAGTACGCGCGGTCTGTGGTCGGCGGTTCATGGGCCGACGATTCAGCGGAGCATCCTACATGGTCCCGCCGGCAGGTTCTTGAGCCCACCTGACAGGTGAAGTCGTGCTACCAATCCCGGTACTAGGCCCCGGCACGTTCTTCGTGACAATATCGTAACGCCCGGCAGGAATATGCTATATTAGCAGTCTGGGATGTGACCCCCAGCACAAAGTCCTGAGGGGTCAGGCCGCTCTGGACTGTGCGCACCAACAGTGCCGCGCTTCGCAGTCCAGGGACTGGCTGTTCCCTGAGCCATCGCAGCGTAAGCCGTTGCGGGCCCACCGGGCCAAAAAATCTCGGTGGTGTGTGAGACACGTTGGTGTTACACGCGTATGCCTCTCGGCTTGTACGTT
>NZ_JBNHFD010000176.1:0-2413 GCF_059089865.1 Arthrobacter sp. Y3221157 | reverse complement strand
CGTCAAATTCCTCAGTGCCCATCACGGAATCCTATAGGTAAGTACGACGCCGCCCTGCTGGTGGCCCTTAGCCAAAGGACGTGCGCCGTAGGGGGTTCCCGGAATGGCCAACGGGTTGGCAACGACGACCTGCTAACGGGACGAAGGGCGGGCGAGCCGCTTCCGGGATGTTTCATCGCCGGCCGTCCGGTCCACCGCAGTTCTCCGCGGCGCGTAGGATCCGCTGCGAAGGTGCGTCGAACCATTTACAGTCTCCAGGAGGTAACGTTCGAGTTCGATGGCACATCGAAAAGGTCTGCCGAACGAATACCCGTGACGACGGAAATGCTGGATCCCAAGAGAAATTGATGGACATGCCGGATAACGCTGCGTTTAACCTCACCGATGACGAACGGGAGCTGCTTTGGCGTGGACTCCTTGAATGGGGAGGCCCAGCAAGTCCCACCAAGGCCATGGCCGTGGCGATGGGCTTCCGGGATGTTATTGACTTGCTCAAAGAGGGGTCTCGGATCAGAGCAGATATCAGCGACGGGCGTCCCTTAACCTATGCTGACTGGCGTCGCGCTCTGCTGGCCACCGAGATTGTGTTCGCCAGTGACGTCGTGGGCTCGGGCGTGGATTGGTCGACTACGACCGGTCTGCAGGACGAGGAAACGATACGGATGCTGAGGTCAATTCAGCGCAAGATGGTGGCCGCCACCGGGTAATTTGTGGGCACCGGGGCGAACCCAAATCCAACCAACGGGCACGACCTGAAATAGGACGCCGGATCTGGCTGAAATGCCAATGTCCCGCAACAGGTTCCTCGGCTGGATCCGGTGGTGCGCAGATTGCCGGTGACCAGCGAACAGAACAACTTGAATGTGCCGGGACTACACTCAGAACGTGAAAAGGATGGGGTTAACCGGTTGAAGCACGAACAGCTGCCGCAGGTTGTGAGGGCAACTACAGACAAGGTGCCGGCGTTCTCAGTCGGTGCCGTTTATGGCGATTACAACGCAGAGAGCAAGGCTTGGGACCCTGTCATCCGTCGTGTAATGAAAGAGATAAAAGGCCTCCGTGAGGGGATCACTAGTCCACTGAACGTCAACGTTGTTTTCCATGTCGACGGGAAGCTTGCCCCTAACGAATTTTCTGGTGTTCGCACTAGCCGCTTCTCGAAGAGGAATTCGGAACTGATGGTTCAGGCCGCAGTTCCAGGCGGCTCCGTGGTTGACCGTCGCAAGCAACTACTTCAGCTGCTGGCCGATGCTATTGATGAGGCTGAGGTTTTCGCGCATAAGAGGAAAATTGCTTCAGACCTCACCGAAATTCGCCGGATACTCGTCCAACTCTGA
Organism: Arthrobacter sp. Y3221157; assembly: GCF_059089865.1. Taxonomy (NCBI): domain Bacteria; kingdom Bacillati; phylum Actinomycetota; class Actinomycetes; order Micrococcales; family Micrococcaceae; genus Arthrobacter; species Arthrobacter sp. Y3221157. The sequence continues at coordinate 1,076 of NZ_JBNHFD010000176.1, read as the reverse complement.
ACCGCCGAGGGCAATAACCTCCCCGCAAGGGTTTCGGCAGAGCATTGCGCCAACGAATCGTCTAGCAGGCAGAATGAAGTATGAGCATCGAAGAATTGACGAGCAAACTTGGTGCTTCTCGGTCCCTAATCATCAATGAGTGGGATTGGCCGGTGCACGGGCTGCGTCACCCACCGACGGCTGGGACAAACGGGTGGTACGTATGGACGGGGGAGTTGTCGAGTGATGGTGATTTCTTCCTGCCCTGGCACACGGTTCACTTCATGGAGCGATACCCCGAACTATCGCATTTGATGCATCTGCCGCCGGGGACTCGCTTCCTCGTGGCACCCGGCTACGAGGACGTTTGGGAGGACCCTTCGTTACTCGATGTCTAAAGATTTAGAGGGACACCACGGCTGTTGTTTCTTGCTTCGTTCAGCACGGCTCCCAACGGTACAGAAATGCTTACGCTGGTCGTAGCCCTATGGGTCGTCTGCCGGGGAGCCAGGCATCGTCTTCCTGAACTTGAGGTCCTGCAGTTCATCAAAAAAGACAAGTAGCCCATCGGGCTGGTAGTCCGGCCTGCCCTGTCTTATCTCGCCCAGGGCGATGGAGAACGAGGCGTCGGAGTTAAGGGTGAATCCCACCCACCAAATGCTCTCGGGTACCCCGTCGTTGGGCATGCCATAGCGCTTTGATGTCCCTTATCTCGTCACCTATCAGGCGGGCCCAGTGCGGGGATGAGGAGACATCCACATACGACAACGTCTGCCAGGGAAGGGCGTTGCGGCTCAGTTCCAACCCCTCGATGAGACCTGCTATGGCCCATGAGATCTTCAAGTGGGCCGCATCAGCAAAATGCAGAACGACGTCCATATCTCTCATGGACGAGATCCAAGTCGCTCATTCTCGTCCTGGCCCAATGCTCCGGGTAGGTATATGTGGCGCCACTAAGCCGTGCTCCTGTCAAGGACTCAAAGAGCCGTTCAACCTCAGGTGTCAATGGCCATTAGTTTCTGCCCACGGGCGGCCAGTTGATGTGCCCGCTGGTGGCCAGTAAAACTGCCCGGTGATGGCCAATAGATCTGCCCACT
>NZ_JBNHFD010000175.1:0-2488 GCF_059089865.1 Arthrobacter sp. Y3221157 | reverse complement strand
ATGAGCACCCCGGAATGGCACTCCGGCCACCCCCTGCTCTACTTCAAAGGCCAATACCGCCACCTGCTCGAACTCAACGCAGACTAACACCACACCCAAAAGGAAGCTCTGCAGGATCGCCTGTCCCAGGTGAGCCGACCTTAAGGAAGAACCATGAACCCCGCAGCTACACTGCCCAAACCACGCGGTATCCATGATTCCAGCATCTGGACAAGTGACTTGATGGCCGCTCAGGCGGCCTTCGGCCAGGCGGCCCGGCTACAGGTTATTCGCCACCTGCGTCAGAAGGGTGCAGGTACCCGTTCTGAAATAGTGGAGGGTACCCTCATCGGTCACGGACTGGTCGCCCAAAGCCTGAACAAGCTGAAAAGCCTGGGAATCGTCAGCGACGACGCCACCCTGGAGAACCTCCCGGCCCGGGACCGCACGTACGTGTTGGATCGCGAACGGACCGACCACCTCCTCCGCACCATGACATCCTTCATCACTGTCGACGACGTCTAGGCAAGGCTTCAGCGGCACCGCATCACACCCGGCATAGGAGCCGGGAGGATCCGGTGCCCGACTAACCCGCTGCTTCACCGCAATGACGCCGGCAACCAACAAATTTCAGAAAGTAGCTTGCAATGGCACTATTTCGCTGGGGTTCCCGGACTAACCCCAATACCACCAGCAATTCCCCGTCCCCGTGCAACGCAGAGCGGGGAATGGACTCGGCTCAGATCTCCTGCTTCGCTTGGGAGGGCCTCTATTTGGAAACGGAATCCGTCGCCCCAGTTCCACAGAATTCTGCCCCTGAGCATATTTCGACCCCAGTAACCTCACCGTCCCTTCAACGCCCGAAGAACGTCAGTTCCTGGCATGTCGCCCCGGCCAACAAGGGAGCACAGCCTCTCCCCCGCCTGGCGCGGCACTAGCGCGGATCTGCCGGCCCGGAACTGAAGGTGAGCACTAGGGCTCCCTTAGTAACGCCGCACGCCAGCTGAAGTCCTCGGGCTGGTGGGGAAGGTACACGCGTGCCAGGTGCCTTCCCCACCAGGTTGGCCGCAAATAGGACTCTCCTGAACCTCCCAAGTACCCGGTTCGGGAACTCCGCCGAACCGGGTGCAGGAGTTGGCAGTTGTGGTCGGAACTAGCCAACCCACTCCCCTCCTAGAGAATCCAATGCCTGCCAACTTAATTCCTGATACTTTGCCTGCCGCAAAAGCCGGACACCCTCCTGCTTCAGGGGCGCAAAGGGGGACAAGATGGCGCAGCAGGACTCATGTACGGGCTAGCCGCTAGAAAAACTCCGCCCGCTGCAGAGGGCAGCCGTCGGAGTTGGTTGCTGTGCTGTTGTTGCCCTGACAGTCGCTTACGGCACGCTGCCTGGGGTGGCCCTGGCACTGGCTTTCAGCTTCTGCCTCTACGGACGCATTAAAAAAAGAGGCCTGGCAGCAGGAGTAATCCCTGCCCTCACAGTCGAGACAATCGTGCTCACCCCTCTGGCACTGGCGACGATGGTTTTCCTGGCGCTTATCGGCAGAGCCACTGTCACAAACCACGGAGCAGTTCACTTCTGGCTGATGGCCGCATCCGGACTTACGAGCGCGCTGCCGCTGCTTCTGTTTGCCGCCTCCACCTCGCGCCTGACGATGACGAGGGCGGGCCTGCTGCAGTACATCACACCAGTTCTGCAGTTCTTGGTGGCCTACTTCCTATTCGTAGAAGCCATGACTCTTGCCCGCTGGGTTGGTCTTGCCGTTGTATGGCTGGCGCTTGTGTTCCTTCTCCTGGACACTGCCGTTACCGGACGGAAACCGCCCGGAGCACCAAGCTGATCATCGGCTGCCACGTACGGGCTACCTCCCCAAACGACATTGTTTCCCCAAGGCCAGCCTGAACTTCGACCCAGCCACGGGGCGGCCACCGGGCACGCCACTCATGAGAGGCGCGCCCGGACTATGGCCGTCGTGGTCTTACGGGATCCTCATAATGACCACGGCGCTGCCGTGGTCATATGCACGACGTCCGGCACCGTTGTCGGAGCAGACCCAAATAACGTCTGCTTCCTCCGTCAAAACATCAACCTTTCCGCGGTACGGAAATTGCTTCGCCTCGTGCACCCAAACAGAATCACCGGGACTGAGGTCCGCCCAGTTGGGCCTGGTTTCTTTGCGGGTCTCCAATTGTTTTCCTTCCATTCCGGAAGCCTCAGGCCAAGCCTTCATGAGGGGCTCATCCCCAAAGCAATTCAGCCCCTCAGGGCTTAGAACAACCACGCCCGACACCTGTATGCCTTCACTAGGGCGCATCGGCGTCTTCCGTGTGTCTCCTAGTTGTGACGGATCAACATGGTTAAGCGGAAGGGATGCTGACGCGCAGGGCGGTGGCAACGTTGCCGAGCCGGCGCAGGTTCGCGGCGTATTCGTCGGCGGCGTTCTGGACGACCTCGTCGAGGTGGTCCATCTGGCCGGTGACGAAGTAGAACCCGCGTCCTGGTACGGTC
>NZ_JBNHFD010000174.1:0-2614 GCF_059089865.1 Arthrobacter sp. Y3221157 | reverse complement strand
CGTCTGGGCGGACCGCGACCCGGATGCCGCCGCGCGGCTGGCCACGGCCCGGCCCCTGTTGCAGGAAAAGGCCGAACAGCTGAACCTGCCGCTGGAGAACCTCCTGACCCCCGATTTCCTCCGGCGGGTGGCATGGCGGCCGCCCGCGCATATCAGCGAGGCGTCCGTGGCTGCCGAGCTGCGGGCCCTGGGCGCACGGGACTGGCAGGTGGAACTCAGCGCGCCGCTGATTGCCGGTGCCTTCCTCAATCCGCAGCCGCTGCCGCCCAAGGAACCCAAAGCCGCCGTGGCAGCAGCCGGGGAATGAGGGCGGGACGGTGGCCTTGCGGGCGAAGTTACCGGTGAGTAACATCTGGGATACATCCCCGTCCTAAGGAGCCCCGTCATGAGCGCCGCAGACTTTTCCGATTTCGCCAGCTTGTTTCCCGACGAGACCGTCACCCACTCCACCGTCCGGGACGTTGACCTGCCCGGCGCGGCCGGCACATTCGCCCTCATCACCCTGGACAACGGTCTGGACGCCTCCAAGCCCACAACCCTGGGACCGAACACCCTGGTGGAACTCGGCACCGTGCTCGAGGGACTGCGGACACGGGCTGCGAATGGGGAGATCGCCGGCGTCGGCATTACGGGCAAGTCCTCCTACTTCGTTGCCGGCGCGGACCTCTCGGCGGTGAAATCCCTGGCGAAGCCCGAACACGGACTGCGGATGGCACAGCTTGGCCATGAGGTGTTCCGGACCCTTGCCAACCTGGGGGTTCCGAGCTTTGCGTTCGTCAACGGCCCGGCCCTGGGCGGCGGCCTCGAGGTTGCCCTGCAGTCCACGTACCGGACGGTCTCGGCGGGCGCGGGAGCGCTGGCGCTGCCGGAAGCCTTCCTCGGGCTGGTGCCGGGCTGGGGCGGCGTCTACCTCCTTCCCCGCCTGATCGGCCCGGAACGCGCCGTCCAGGTCATGATCGAGAACCCGCTCAGCAGCAACCGGACGCTGACCGGCGCCCAGGCCTTCGACCATGGCATGGCGGACGCCCTCTTCGGCCCGGACAACTTCCTGGAGCAGTCCCTGGCCTGGGCTGCGGGAGTCATCACCGGAGAGGTTGTTCCGGAACGCCCCAACGCCGTCGACCCTTCCGCGCCGGACACCGCCGCCCGGTGGGCCGCCGCCGTGGCGGCAGGCCGGCAGTTCGTCACAGCCAAGACCTCGGATGCGCCTCCCGCCCCCGGCAAGGTCCTTGACCTCCTCGAAGCCAACCGCACCCTGGGCCAGGCGGAATCCGCGGCGCTGGAATGTGAAACCCTGGCGGAACTGATGCAGACGGATGAGTTCCGGGCAACGGTCTACGCTTTCCTCGACCTCGTACAGAAGCGCTCCAAGCGCCCGGCCGGCGCCCCGGACCGGAGCCTGGCCCGGCCGGTCGCCAAGGTGGGCGTGGTGGGTGCCGGACTGATGGCCAGCCAGCTGGCGCTGCTCTTCGCCCGCCAGCTCAAGCTCCCCGTGGTCATGACGGACATCGACCAGGCCCGGGTGGACAAAGGTGTTGGCTACGTCCATGCCGAGGTGGACAAGCTGCTGGCAAAGGAGCGCATCAGCCCTGATGCCGCCGCACGGACCAAGGCCCTGGTCACCGGTTCCGTGTCCAAGGAAGCTTTCGCCGACGCCGACTTCGTCATCGAGGCTGTCTTCGAGGAGCTGGGCGTCAAGAAGCAGGTGTTCGCCGAGTTGGAAGGCATCGTCCGGCCCGACTGCATCCTGGCCACCAACACGTCCTCGCTGTCGGTCACCGCCATGGCCGAGGACCTGCAGCACCCGGAGCGCCTGGTGGGGTTCCACTTCTTCAACCCGGTGGCCGTGATGCCGCTGCTGGAGATCGTCCGTGCCCCGCGGACCGGGGACGAGGTCCTCGCCACCGCGTTCGAACTCGCCAGGACCCTCAAGAAAACGGGAGTGCTGGTCAAGGATGCTGCCGCCTTCGTGGTCAACCGGATCCTGCTCCGGCTGATGGGCGAAGTGACCGCGGCCTTCGACGAAGGGACGCCCGCCGAGGTGGCGGACAACGCCCTGCGTCCGATGGGCCTGCCGATGACCCCGTTCACGCTGCTCGCGATGGTGGGACTTCCGGTGGCCCAGCACGTCCAGGAGTCCCTGAACGCTGCTTTCGGCAGCCGCTTCCCCGTCTCCGCCAACCTGCAGAAACTCATCGACAACGGCGTCAAGGGCCTCTGGGAAACGGCTCCGGACGGGACCCGCGCCATCCCCGGGTCCACCATGGCACTGATGTCCTTCGGCACCGCACCGTCCTCAGGTGAAGAGGTGCTGCGGCGGACCCAGGACGCCCTTGCCGAGGAGATCGGCCTGATGCTGGAGGAGGGCGTGGTGGCAGGTCCCGAAGACATCGACCTCTGCATGATCCTGGGTGCCGGCTGGCCCCTGTTCCTCGGCGGCATCACCCCCTACCTGGACCGCGTTGGGGCATCGGAGCGGGTCAACGGCAGGCGCTTCCTGCCGCCGGGCGTGGCGTCAAGCCCGTCCGCAGCGGCTTAGGCGGCACGTCAGGCTTCCGCCAGCCGGCCGCCGTCGAGCGCCAGGATCCGGTGCGCGACTTGCCGCGCGTATGCC
>NZ_JBNHFD010000173.1:0-2671 GCF_059089865.1 Arthrobacter sp. Y3221157 | reverse complement strand
GGCCAGTCCGGGGCTGGGCCGGCCCCGAACGGTGGCCAGGGCAGCGGCAAGCCGGCTTGCCTCCACCACGGAAGCGGTGGAGGCGCCAAGGTTTTCCCGGCGCAGGGCGTGGGCCACCCGAACGAGCCAGGTGGTGGCCACATCGGTGCCCCCGTCCCGGACCATCCAGTGGTTGAAAAGGTGCTGGTACCAGCCGGGGGCCGTGACCCCGGCACCGTATCCGCTGCGGAAGCTCAGGCGGTCAGAGGTCCACGGCACCCATGTGGCAGTGACCTTGGCTCTGGGCAATCCGGACAGGAGCTTGTTGTCTGCCGTGGCCGGAGGGAAGTTGTGCGGCACCAGCGCGGGCGCGTGGTAGGCGCCGCACACCACCGCCACGCTTCGATGCCCCTCGCGGATAGCGGCGCGCAACACCCGCCGCATGGCGGCCTCGCGCAGGCTGTTCTCCACCACATCCGGATGCCCCTCCGGCCTTGGATCCCCCGCGCGGATCTCCGCAATGGCATCAGTGATGGCAAGGAACCGGTCAAGGGGTCCGCCGTTCCGATGCTCAACCGCGTCTTCCCACCACCGTTCGGCATCGCTGTAGCCGGCTGCCTCAGCAAGCATCGCGATCGCGTCCGGCCGGTACGAGCCGTCGGAGCCGGCCGGAAGGCCCTCGGGCACATCCGCGATGCGGCGCGCGAACGTGTTGGCCGCCGGGAGGTCCATGGCCCGGACCTGAGCCCCGGTGGACAGGGCCCAGCGGATGGCCACCCATTCCGGGGAGAAGCCGGCCAGCGGGTAGAAGGACGCCAGCCGGGGCTCGTCCTGGGCGTAGATCAGTCCGGCTACAGGCGGCACCATGTCAGGGTCGGCGAGCAGGGGAAGGACCTGGTCAAGTTCCGGAGGACCCTCCACCATGACCAGGCCGGGCCGTAGCTCGGCCAGGGCCTCGGCGACGGACCGGGCGGATCCCGGACCGTGGTGCCGGATTCCCAAGACGTGGACGTCTGTCATTCGGCTAGTTGGAGGAATCGAGGTCGCGGCAGGCCCGGTAAAGGTCCTTCCAGTCGGGGCGGTTGCGGACCACTGTTTCGAGGTACTCCTGCCAGATGACCCGGTCCTGCACCGGATCCTTGATCACGGCACCCACCAGGCTTGCGGCCACGTCCCCGGCCCGGACAGTGCCGTCACCGAAATGGGCAGCCAGGGACAGGCCGTTCGTCATCACCGAGATGGCTTCCGCCGTGGACAGGGTGGCCGACGGCGACTTGATGGTGGTGCGCTGGTCCTGCGTCACGCCGGCCCGGAGCTCCCGCATCACCGTAACCACCCTCCGGATCTCCGAGAGCTCCGCGAGGTCCGCCGGCAGTTCAAGCGCACTGCCCAGGGCACGGACCCGTGCGGTGACGATTTCCACCTCCTGGTCGATGGTGTCGGGAAGCGGAAGCACCACCGTGTTGAACCGCCGGCGCAACGCGGAGGACAGGTCGTTGACGCCCTTGTCCCGGTTGTTGGCCGTTGCAATGATGTTGAAGCCCTTCCGCGCCTGCACTTCGGCGTCCAACTCGGGAATGGGAAGCGTCTTCTCGCTGAGAATCGTGATCAATGAATCCTGCACGTCCGACGGAATCCTGGTCAGCTCCTCGACCCGGACCAGGCTTCCGGACTCCATGCCCCGCATCACGGGCCCGGGGACAAGGGCCTCGCGCGACGGGCCGTCGGCGAGCAGCCGCGCATAGTTCCAGCCGTAGCGCAGGGCTTCCTCCGGCGTCCCAGCGGTTCCCTGCACCACCAGCGTGGAGGAGCCGGAGATTGCTGCTGAGAGGTGCTCGCCCAGCCAGGTCTTCGCCGTGCCCGGCACGCCCAGCAACAACAGTGCCCGGTCGGTGGCCAGGGACGCCACCGCGATCTCCACCAGCCGGGACGAACCGAGGTACTTGGGGGTGATCTCCACCCCATTGGGCAGGGTGCCGCCAAGGATGTACGTGGTGACGGCCCAGGGGGAGAGCCGCCAGCTGGGCGGGCGGGGCCGGTCGTCGGCGGCGGCCAGTGCCTCCAGTTCCCTGGCGTAGGCGTCCTCGGCGTGGGCGCGGACAATGTCGGCGGGTGCCTGGGCATCGGTCATGGAAAAGCCTCCGTCAGTGATTGTCGGAATGAAAGGTACTGGACGGCGTCCCGCAGGACACGCCGCCGCGAACCGTCGTCGTCGGGACGCGCGAGCAGGCGCCGGCACTCGTCGGCGGCCTCCGGCGGAAGCGCAGCCGGCAGGATGGAAGCCAGCAGGCCCGCCACGTAACCGTTCTCCTTGCGGGCGATGACCTCAAGGACAGCTCCGGCGAGCGGCGCACCCCAGGGCGTTGGAAGGTCGCGGAGCAGCTGAACCAGCGCCACCGGCTGGATGCCGCCGGACCGCAGGTGCTGCAGCAGCCACCGCTCGCGTTCTTCAGGGGGCAGGCAGGACAGGAGCCGCGGGTCTGTGCGGACACCCAGCAGGGCGCGTGCCCACTCCGGCTCTTCCCTGAGGACCGCGGTGGCGCTGATCGCATCGATAATGCGTGGTTCCGCCTCCAGCAGGGCGAGCGTGCCTGCCGGGTCCCGGCCTGCCGCCGTCGTCCATACCGCCAAGGGTGCGCCGCGGATGATCGCATCCAACCAACGGACCCGGTCCGGGTCCCCGGTGCGCGGC
>NZ_JBNHFD010000172.1:0-2820 GCF_059089865.1 Arthrobacter sp. Y3221157 | reverse complement strand
GGACGTCATGGGCGGCCGCGAAACCGGCCTGGCCCGTGGCGGATGCCGGGACTGCCGGCGGGGCGGCTGCGGCGGTTGTCTGGGTCATGCGGGGTCCCCCTGGTTGATCAAAGCGTCGATATCGGATGTGGCCAGGATGCCGTCGGCCACAAAGACGGTGATTTTCCGGCGCACCGGCTTGCCGGGTTCAGCGATGACAGGTGCATCCCAGGCGAGTGACTGGCCCACGCCCGGGTAGCCGTCCACACGGACGAACCATGGGTCCGTGGCGTCGTGCGGCGCCAGGAAAACCAGGGTGGCGTCCTTCCCGCCGTCGAACTTTCCTGCCCAGGCGAGCCAGCGCGTCACGCTGCCGTGCACGCTGGCTTCGCCGCTGCCGGCGGGCGTCCATACCGTGGCCTCCCTGCAGTCCGGCAGCCGCCAGAAGAACCCGCCGTAGCCGCCCTCGTGCCGGCCGTTGGATCCCGGGCTGCCCAGGCTGACCGGCTTGCTTCCGGCAGGTGACAGGGCGAAATCCAGGGACAGGCTCCACACGGAGGGGCCGACGCCCGCCCAGGTCCAGGTGCGGTCCTCGGCCAGGACGGGCACGCCGTCGGGGCCGTTCCAGCTGAGGCGCTCCCGCAGCCTGCCGGGGCCGCCGGTAGCGGCGGTGGTTTCTTCAACCGGTGTTTCTGTGACGCTGATGCTCCCGTGGTCCGGCCGCCAGACGTACTGGCCGGCCTCCCGGGTGTAGGTTCGGCCGCCCCAGAAGTTGATCCCGTCCACATCCTGCAGCGCCACGCCGACGCCCAGGTGCCACACGTGGTCCAGCGGCTGGTGGTCCGTCACCACCGTGCCGCCGAGCGTGCGGACCGGGTGCAGGTAGGGGCGGGGGGAGGACACCGCACGGATGTGGCTGCCGTCCTGGTAATCCGCTACCGCCGTGCCGTCAACGGTCAGCGACCGGACCGGAGGAAGCCGGCGGGCCCAGGGGACGCCGAGCTCGGCAAACGTGGCCTGCGCCTTGGATGCGCGGTCAATAAGGTCCGCGATGCCGTGCACCACGGGGTGGGCGTCGTCGTCCGCGCCTTCCCAGGTGATGTGGTTCGGTCCGATGGCCTGCGGCGCGGGGGAGGTGCGGATGGCTTCCAGGACTGCGGTGAAGGCGCCGGTGTCCGGCAGCGAACAGAGCAGTGGCGTACCCTTGGCCCGGGCGTCGAGGAGGTTTTCCAGCAAGTCGGTGCGGCCGTAGGCCTCCCGGCGCTCGCCGTCGGCGGTGGTGATGACCACCTCGTCCCGCGTGTAGAACAGCGTCACCTCGCCCAGGGTGCCATGCACGGTAACCGAAGGATCCAGCTGTTCCGGCGCGCAGAGGGTCAGGCCGCAGAGGAGGGTGTTTCCCTGGGTTGTGCGGACACGGATTACCGAGGTGTCGTCGCTTTCGGTGTCGTGGGCACGGTACAGGTCTGTTTCCACGGCTGCCACATCGGCCACCGTGTGCGCGCCGGCCAGGTGCAGTGCCGTGGCTACGGCGTGCGCGAGTGCGTTGGTGGCCACGCCGTCCACAACCTCGGTGCCGTCCAGGCTCCGCTTCCCTGCCCAACGGGACCGCTTGAAGTAGGCCTTGGTGCGGACCCACTGGCCCTTGGCACTGAGGCCCAGGACGTCTCCGATGCCGCCCGACTCCACCAGGCTGCGGATGGCAGGCAGGGCCTGCGAGCCGAGGCTCTGGAAACCGACCTGGACCAGCCGTCCTGCGGCATCCGCTGCGGCGAGTACCTCCTGGAACTGGGCCAGGGAAGAAACCGGCGGCTTTTCCACGTAGACGTCCATGCCTGCAGCCAGTGCGGCGAGTGCCAGTGGCGCGTGCGTCTGGATAGGGGTGGCAAGGATGACGACGTCGGCAGGCGCGGTGGCAGCGGACTGTGCGGCGAGCAGCCTGTCCAGGTCGGGGAAGACGGCTACGGAGTCCTTGAGCCGGCCCCGTTCCGGGGGGTTGGGGTCGGCCACGGCCACAAGTTCCAGGGCACCGGCTTCTTCCAGCCGGGCGAGGTTGGCCAGGTGCCGCTCGCCGAAGCCGTGGACGCCCACCAGTGCGACGCGCGGAAGGACAGCCGGAACAGGCGCGGCACTCGGAATGCTGTGGCCATGTTCGGCAGTGGCGGAGTGTTGAGTCATTAAGGATCCTTGCAGGCTGGGTGTCGAGGAATTAGGCGTGTGTCTTGAGTGCGAGGGTGGCAGCCAGGAAGGCCATGGCTTCTTCCTGCATGGCGGCAGTAAACACGTGGCCGCCGGGCCAGAAGCTGCCCGTGTACGGGGTGGCGGTGCCCTGGCTTGTATTGTGCAGCGATTCCAGGATCCGGTGGGCTTCGCGCATGCCCTCTTCGGGAAAGAGTTCATCGGCCAGGGCGTACTGCATCAGGAACGAAGCGTCCGATCGGGCTGTCAGTTCGGGCCAGTCACCAAGCTTCCACAGGCGGGGTGTCTGCAGCAGCCAGGAGTGGGCGTCCAGGTAGGCCGGCAGGAGCGATTGGAACGTGGTCATCATGCAGGTCACCACCGACGCCCGGATCCGTGGGCTGAGTGCGGCGAGGGCCAGGGACCGTCCGCCGCCGCCGGAGAAACCCAGGCACCCCAGCCGGTCCGGGTCCACGCCGGGAAGGTGCGCCAGGACGTCCAGCGCAGCGAGGTCGTCGTGTGCCACCATGCCGGCCAGGCTCGTGCCGAGCAGCCCTGCGGTCTTGGCAACGGTCTCCTCGTGGAACCCTGCGGCGGCGTTGTAGTCATCCGCCTGGGAGGGCACGACGCCGTCCTGCCGCCACTGCGCCCGCCGCGCCTCCA
>NZ_JBNHFD010000171.1:0-2831 GCF_059089865.1 Arthrobacter sp. Y3221157 | reverse complement strand
GGTCCGGGCCTTGCCGGGCAGGCACTGCTTGAAGCCGTTCGTCATGCCTGCCGCCGCTGCCGTGGCCCTGGCCGTGGCCTGGTGGATGGCGGCGGCGGCCCCGGCGGGCCTGCTGCCAGCTGAACCCGGCAGCACAGCCGGACCGGCCGCCGGCACTGCGGCTGTTCCCGGCCAGGCGGGTGCAGGCCCGGATACGGTCCGGGAGGCAAGGCAGCACGCCGCGGCGCCGGACCCTGCCGTGGCTGTGGCAGGACTTGCGGCCCTCCGCGACCACGCGTTCGCCAGCGGCAGGCTGGAACTGCTGGATGAAGTGAATGCGGCAGGTTCACCGGCGGCTGCCGCAGACAGCGGGACCGCGGAGAGGCTCCGCGGCTCAGGCCATGTGCTGGCAGGGTTCACCAGCATCCTGTCCGACGTAGTGGCCGAAGACGTGGCCCCGGGTGGACGTGCCGTGGTCAGCGCCACCTCGGCCACCTCTGCGTACGAGGAGACGGACCGTGCAGGAACGGTGGTTGCATCAGGTGCGGCAAGCGGCGGCCAGCGCCTGCGCCTGGTCCTGGCGTCCGTGGACGGCAGGTGGCGGATTAGCGAGATCCTGCCCGGGTCCTGAACCTCGGCCGGGACTGGCCGGGCTAGTCCAAAGCCTCGGCGCCCTCAATTCCGGCCACCCACTGGGCCGCCTGCCCCAGCGCCGGATGCTGCCACCGGAACCCCGCGCCCGAGAGGGCAGCGGGTTCCATCCGCTGGCTGGACAGCAGCAGTTCTTCGGCCAGGTTCCGCATCACGAGCCGGAGCACCGGCGCCGGAACCCGGAAGGAGGCGGGACGGTGCAGGGCACGGGCGAGTGCTTCAACGATGGTGTTGACATCGGCCTCCTCGGGGGCGCACAGGTTGACAGGGCCGCTGACCGAAGACTCCAGGAGGAAGAGGAAAGCGGCCGATACGTCCGGGAGGGTGACCCAGGGCCAGAACTGCCTGCCATCGCCGAAGGGACCGCCAACGCCGAGCCGCAGCAGCGGCAACAGCCTGCCGAGGGCCCCGCCGGAGCGGCTGAAAACCACACCGGTGCGTGGCACGACAACCCGGACTCCGGACGGCGCCGTGGCCGCGGCGGCCTCCCACTCCACGCAGATCCGGGACAGGATGCCCGACCCCGGCGGAGCGTCCTCCCGCAGGACAGTGTTGCCGGCGTCGCCGTAGTACCCCGAGCCGGACTGGCTGATGAATACCGCCGGGGGCGTGTCCAGTTGCCGCATTGCCTGCGTGAGGGTGCGGGTCGGCTGAAGGCGCGAGCTGAACAGTTCATCAACCCGCTTCCGCGTCCATGGCCTGTCGCCGATGCCGGCACCTGACAGATTCACCACGGCGTCTGCCCCCGCCAGTGCGGAGGGGTCGAGCAGCCCGTTGGCCGGATCCCAGCGGATTTCCCCGCTCGAGGAAGGTTCGCTCCTGACGAGGGCGGTCACCTCGTGGCCGGCGCCGCGGAAAGTTTCGGACATGTGGGTTCCGAGCAGCCCGGAGGCTCCTGCCATAACGATGCGCATGCTCCATCACATCACGGGGGCGGGCGGCGGCACCTCCGGCAGGGCTGCGGGAGGGTTGACTATGATCAAACGATGACTTCTTCGAGCTACTTCCGTTACCCGCATGTGCATGGTGACCTGGTCACTTTCGTGGCCGAGGACGACGTGTGGATCGCCCCGCTGGAGGGCGGCCGGGCCTGGCGGGTCTCCTCCCTGCAGCTGCCCGCGCGCAACCCCCGTTTCACGCCCGACGGGAAGCGCCTGGTGTGGACAGTGGTCCAGGGGACGGCGCCGGAAGTTGTGGCCGCGGACGTCGACGGCGGTAACTACCGGCAGCTGACGTACTTCGGCCACAGCACCACCCGGGTTAAGGGTTTCACGGCCAACGGGTCCGTGCTGGTGACCAGCGCCTTCCGCCAGGCCGAAAGCCGGCATACCTACGCCTACAGTGTCCCGGTGGAGGGCGGCTGGGCCGAAGAGCTGCCCTTCGGCCCGGTGGAGTCGGTGGCGTTCGGGCCCGAGGTGGGGGATGAACGGCCCGTGGTGGTGGGCAGTGTGCTGTCCCGCGAACCGGCCTGGTGGAAGCGCTATCGGGGCGGCACCGCAGGAAAGCTGTGGATCGACGCAGACGGCAACGGGGAGTTCGAGCGGCTGCTGCCGGACCTTGACGGCAACCTCGCGGACCCTATGTGGGTGGACGGCCGTATCGCCTTCCTGTCCGACCATGAGGGCTACGGCAACCTCTATTCGGTCCTTCCCGGCGGGAGCGACCTGCGCCGCCACACGGACCACGAGGACTTCTACGTCCGGCATGCCGCCAGCGACGGAAAGCGTGTCATCTTCGAATCGGCCGGCGAACTGTGGATCCTGCACAGCCTGGACTCCGACGCCGTGCGGCTGGACATCGCACTGGGCTCCGCCTCCCAGTCCCGGCGGCCGGCACTGCTGAAGACCTCAAAGCACCTGGGCGCGGTGGTGCCGGACACCGCTGGGACAGCCAGCGCCGTGGAAGCGCACGGCACCATCCACTGGCTCCGCCACAAGGACGGGCCGTCCCGGATCGTCGAGGCGACACCGGGTGTGCGCGGGCGCCTGCCACGGCCACTCGGCGACGGCCGGATTGCCTATGTCGCCGACCATGGCGGCGTGGAGGCCCTGCACATCAGGGACATCGTGGCAGCGGTTGAACACAAGGCCACTCCCGCCGTCCAGGAAGACGGACCGGCGGGCACCAAGCCGGGGGAGGCGCCCACTCCAGCCGACGGTGCCGGCGATGCGCCGGTGCTCCCGCAGCCCGTCCCCGCGGCC
>NZ_JBNHFD010000170.1:0-2855 GCF_059089865.1 Arthrobacter sp. Y3221157 | reverse complement strand
GAACTTTTCTTCAACGTCATCGCTAAGCAAATCTGAAACGCTCGCTCTCGTCATGGTGACTTCCGCCCCCAACGGATGAGCTCTTTCACGGAACCCTCTACGGTTCTTGCCTGACGAGTTCGAGGACGTGGGCATAGTTTTGTTCGAGGGTGGGCTTCGGGGTAGCCAGGCGCCTCAGCGCGACTCGGACGACGTCAACGGAGACCTTTCTGCTGACCCGAACCAAGGGGTATCCCTCCTCAACTACTTCCCAGTGGGCTCCGGGAACAGTGTGTGTGAGGAGATCTCCGTAGAACATCCCGATAGGCCGGGCAAGAACGGCCGACAAACCATCGTTGATGGTTTGATCAAGAGTGGCGAGGCTTTCCGCTTTGCGTGGCAGCGTTTGACCTCGCGCTCGGAAATAGCTGAGGAGGTCGTCGTATCCGCCTACGTTCGTTGGCGGGGATAGCACGGCATCCGAAGTGACTGGCTTATATTCTGCGTACCTTCTCGGCATTCCCGCTGGCAGTTCCTGTAAAGGTTCGTCGGGATCTTCGGGGCTGCTCATGCAGCTCATCCTAAGCACACCCATTTCGCGTTGGTCGGATTACCAAGAGCGGAACCCTGGCCGCGATCATTCAGCAGATCACGGGTTGGCGGCTTTTTCGCGGAGCTAGTGCATTCTTTTCAAGGCGATATTATGCTGCGGCAATGGGGAACATAAGTAATCGGGCGGTCCCGCCGAATTGGGATGTTTTGGTTGTGGCTAGTTGCGGCGATCCCGGTAGGTTCGGGCGTCGCATGGATAGTTAGAAACTTCAGCCCGGTAGCTCCGGATGCTCTGTCGGTTCCTGTAGCCTGCGCCGTCGTCTTCGCGATGGCAGTAGCAGTCTCGTCTCGCAGGGGCGAAAAAGGGTTGAGGGGTACCAGGCATTCCGCGCCGATCGAGTCGCGGCCAGAGTAGGCCGTTCCCAAGCCCATTGCGTTTGTTGACGAACCGTCAACGGGACATCGTTCCCGATCTTTCCGCTCCGCTATGCGTTATTGCCCGCTCTAGGATCTTCGACGGGACATTAATACCAATTCCAGATGTCCTCGATCAACCATCGGACGAAGGCGAGTGCAGCGAAGATTATTAGAATTGGCCACAGCCAACTATCGCGTAGTGGGCGCCGTTCCATAACTTGCCCCGATCAGTGGAAGAGAGTATTACCGTGCTTTTTGGATGATTGTGTGCGACGACGGCCATCAAAGCTCACATCTTCACCTCACTCGCCTACGATTTTGCCTCCGACAAGCCCGTAAACAACAAACCCGCATCCCGTGAGCAGTATGATGCCTCCCCAGATGCGATCTCGTGCCCACTTTCGCTTGACGCTGTCGTCGTCGGGGAAGCTGCGAGAATAAATTTTCCGGTACACACCGAGGAGTACTCGGGATAGGCCCAGTTGGAGTAGTCCAAATGCAATTACAATCAATCCGAAAAAGACCGCATGCGGCATAGGGCCTCCTTGTCCTGCCCCGCGGAATCGGGACTATAACTATCTCTCAAGGCGGTCGGGCTGAGCCAGAAGTTGACCGTGCATGTGCTCGTCTCCCGGAGTGCTTCTCCAAACCTTTCTAGGAAGCTGAAGCGGGCTCGGTGCAGGGGAGAGTCTGGGCACGCGTCAAACCTTCTTCGAGCGATGCTGTATCGAGAGTGACGCCATGAGGAAAATGAAAACAAGTCCGAAGCCAAGGACCTCTAAGGCGACCCCGTTCAACGCCTGTACAAAAAAATACACGGCCATCGCTGCTATAAAGGCCGCGCCAAGGATCTGCGATGCGACGCGGTACTTCCCATCCCTCGGCTCCTTATGCCGCGCAAAAGCGACCAGCCAGATGAGTTGAGCCACGAACCAAGCAATGCACATGATGCTGACAGGCGACAGATTGCCTGTTCCCGGTGTCCTGTCATTGCTTAGCTGGATAATCAAGCCAATCAGGCTCCCGGTGGTCAGGGAAAAGGCGGCTAGAAGCCTGGAATCCACTCCACGGCCGACGGATGCTATTCGTGCCATGGTCTGACAATGGCAGTGACCCGACTCGATAGCAAACGGCTATGAGTGTTTGATGCTGCAGGGCGAACGTCTGCACGCGACCCTCTGTCCGCTATAGATGCCCTTGAAAAAACGTCCGAAAGTGCCCCTGTCCGCATAACGTCCCGTTAGCCGGTCCGTTCCTGGGGTTTGGCCCCTCTGACGTGCCGCTTTGGTTGGGGCTGACGAATCCGTCCCATAAGACCTCTCCGCAGCGTTGTCCGGTGAGGGCAGGCTATACGACACTGCCCTTATGTCTGAACTAATGATTGGATATGCCAGAGTCTCCACGGATGAGCAGGACCTGACCGTGCAACGCGAGGCTCTTTTATCACTCGGTGTGGAAGCGGACAGGATCTATGTTGATCACGGCCTGACCGGAACCACTACGAACCGCCCGGGTCTTCGGGAAGCGCTGGCTGCATCCCGGGCGGGCGACACCTTTGCGGTCACCAAACTGGATCGGCTCGCACGCTCGGTACGCGACGCCCACCAGATTACTGACGGCCTACTGGCGAGAGGGGTGAAACTTAGTATCGGCGGCTCCGTCTACGATCCCACCGACCCCATGGGCAAACTCATGTTCAATGTCCTGGCCATGGTCGCCGAGTTCGAAGGGGACCTGATCCGGTTGCGGACAAAGGAAGGAATGAAGATCGCCAAGGCGAAAGGCAGGTTACGGGGCAAAAAGCCGAAGCTTTGGGGGTGTCAAGTTTTCTGTGTAAGGGACCGGTCGGTTGTCCGGTCTGCCGGGTGGTCAGATCGGGAGTCGGTTGGGGAATTG
The DNA here is from genome assembly GCF_059089865.1 of Arthrobacter sp. Y3221157. Lineage (NCBI taxonomy): Bacteria > Bacillati > Actinomycetota > Actinomycetes > Micrococcales > Micrococcaceae > Arthrobacter > Arthrobacter sp. Y3221157. The sequence goes on along the minus strand of NZ_JBNHFD010000170.1, from coordinate 11 downwards.
AACGGCGAAGG
>NZ_JBNHFD010000169.1:0-2975 GCF_059089865.1 Arthrobacter sp. Y3221157 | reverse complement strand
TGGGTGCGCCGCGCCCGCCAGGCGGCGGATGTCCAGGTCCACGCCCAGGCTTGCGGCGGCGGAGCGGACCTCCCCGGTCCTGGAGGTGTCACGGACGAAGAGCTGGACGTGGTCAGTCCCGAGTTCCTTCAACGCCGCGATGGCAGAGGCCGCTGTTCCCCCGCCGCCGAGGACGGCGGCGGCAGGAGCTGTCCCCGTCCCGGCGTGCCGCAGGGCGTTGACGATCCCGGCAACATCGGTGTTGGATCCCACCATTTTCCGGCCGGCGACGTGCTCCTCAAAGGACACCGTGTTGACCACGCCGAGCGTCCGGGCCACGCCGCGGACCTCGTCCACCTCGTTGAGCATGGCTGTCTTGAGCGGCATGGTGACCGACAGCCCACGCCAGCCCGGCTGGTCGCGGATCTGCCGCATCAGCGATGGCAGCAGCTCTTCCGTGACGTCGATGGCCGTGTAGCTGATCCCGATCCCCAGCCGGGTGTAGGCCGCGTGGTGCAGCGCCGGTGATTTCGAGTGGCTGATCGGGTGGCCGAGGACGGCAGCCCGCAGGCTCATGCGCAGCGGCCCACGTTGGCCATGCACCACGCGTTGTACTGCTCAACGAAGACGTTGTGCTCCGCCAGCGTGCGGGAGAACTTGGTCTCCTTGGTGTCCAGGTTGATGGTTACCCAGTACAGGTAGTCATTGGTCTTGGGCTTCGCTGCGGCGTCGATGGCGGTCTTGCCCGGCGAACCGATAGGCCCTGGGGGCAGTCCGGGGTTGGCGTAGGTGTTGTAGGGGTTGGACTTGTCCTGGCGCTGTTCGTCGGTGAAGTTGTAGCTCTTGGTGCCCAGGCCGTAGGTCACGGCGGAGTCCACCTGGAGGTAGCCGTTGGTCTGGTCGTTGGGCTTCAGCCGGTTGTAGATGGCACCGGCCACGTCGCCGTACTCGGCCTGGCCGCCCTCGGCCTGGACGATGCTGGCCACAATCACGGCTTCGTACTGTTTCGCCGGATCGGTGATTCCCTGGGACTTCAGTTCATCGACGGTGATTTTGACGAGCGCCTGGAGGATGTCCTTCGCCGGGGTGCCAAGGGGGAAACGGTGCTCTCCCGGCGCCAGGTAGCCTTCCAGGTTCTTGGCGTTGGCGGGGAGGCCGAACTGCGCGGGCTGGTTGCTGAGTGCCTGCAGATCCTGGATAGAGATCCCCGACCCCTCGGAGATTGCCTCCAGGGATTCGTTGATGCGCAGGCCCGCGCTCAGGGCGAAGTAAATGACCTTGGCCTTGTCCTGGCCGAGGAGGACGTCCACGGCGTCGCTGTTCTTCATTTCGGACCTGAAGGTGTAGTCACCGGGCGACAGGGTTCCCCCCGAGGACGCGAACGCCTGCAGGAAGGTATCTGCGTTGGCTACCACTCCCTTGTTTTCGAGGTCCGCAGCGACGGAGCGGGTGCCTTCGCCGTTCTCCACGGTTACCTGGACTTCTCCCGTTCCCGGGCCAGGGAAGTCGCTGGGCTTGCCGCTGCCGAGGAGCGGTTTGAGGAACTGTGCACCGACAGCCACGGCCGTAACGAAAACGGCAAGGGTGAGGAAGAGTGCCAGCAGCCTGCGCCGGCGCCGGACCTTCTTGGAGGGCCTTGCCACTACCTGCGCCGCCGTGGAGCCGGCCAGGAGTCCATGGTGGCCGCCGTCGTCGTGGTGCGCGTCGTGGTGATGCCCGGCGTCGTGGTGGATTCCGTGGTGGGCGTCATCGGGGTGGACCTCATGGTGGTAAGCCTCGTCGTGGTAGGCCTGCCCGTGGTCCAGGTCGTCCCGGTAGCCCAGCCCTTCCCGGTAGCTCTGCGCGGGAAGATGGACCTGGTTCAGGTGTTGGGTTGCGGGGGCGTGCTGCCGGCCCACCAGCGCGGGCTCCTCATGGACGGCGTGCACGCCGTCCTCGTGCTGAGCACCGTCATTGTGCTCTGCGGGACCGGCGTCCTGGATGGACGGGGGCATCACGGGAGGAGCCGGGACCGGCTCGTTAACCGGGGCAGGATCCGCCGCCCGCACCGGCGCGGCTGGCGCAGGAACCGCGGGCGGCCCGGCGGGTGGTGGCGGAACGTCATGCCCGGTCTCATAAGCCTGCTCGGGAACAGTGCCCTGGCCGCCGGTGTTGAGGCTCTTTTCCCGCGCCCGGATTTCCTTGCGCGTCAGGGGCCTCCCCGTCCCGCCGTCAAGCGGGCCGGAAGCGTCGTCAATGTTGGCAGGGCTCACTGTTGCCTTCCATTATCTGAAAATCGGGCCGTGTCCTCCGGAGTGCCGGGGACGGACTCGTCCACCCCGCCGGCACCCTGGTCCACGGACAGGGATGGCGCTGTCACGCGTGAGCCGACATCCGCTCCCCTGGCTTTCTGCATGTCGATGGCGTGCTGGAGAATCCCTGCCGCCGCGACCTGATCCACTACTTTACGGTGATTCCTGCTGCTCATGCCAGCTTCGTGCAGGTTGCGGTGGGCCGTCACGCTGCTGAGCCGCTCATCCACGAGGTTGACCGGCACCTCCAGGTTGCGGGCTGCCAGCTCGGCAACCAGCAGTTCCGCGTAGTCGCCGGCCATCCGTGCGGACGAGTGTTCCTCGCCTTTCATGGTCCTGGGCAGCCCGACGATGACCTGGACCGCACCGAGTTCCTCAACCAGCCTGGCGATGAGCTTGACGTCGGAGTTCTTTTTCGGGTTCCGGTCCAGCGTCTTGTAGGGCGTGGCGAGGATCGAGTCGCGGTCGCAGATGGCCACCCCGACCCGGACGGTGCCGACGTCCACCCCCAGTTTCACGCCCTGGGGGTAGCCGCCGGCAGCTGCAGGATTGGTCATGGCAGCGTTAGCGCCGTTCGATGGCGTCGACGACGGCCGCCAGGGCCGCACCCACCTTGCCGGCGTCCGTTCCGCCGCCCTGGGCGACGTCGTCCTTGCCGCCGCCGCCACCGCCAAGGATCCCGGCAGCGAGGCGCACCAGGGCACC
>NZ_JBNHFD010000168.1:0-3031 GCF_059089865.1 Arthrobacter sp. Y3221157 | reverse complement strand
CGGCTTCGACCTGGACGCCGACGTCGCGCCCGCCGTGGTGCAGGCGGCCTTGGACGCCGGCTTCATCGTCAACAGCCCCGGCCCGCGCACCATCCGCCTGGCGCCCCCGCTGGTCCTCACCACGGCCCAGGCCGACTCGTTCCTCGCCGCTTTCCCGGCAATCCTCCAGACAGCTAAGGACGCCCAGTGACTCCCGCAACCCGGCACTTCCTCAAGGACACCGACCTGACCCCCGCCGAACAAGCGGAGGTCCTGGAGTTGGCCGCGCGCATGAAGGCCGCGCCCTACAGCGTCCAGCCCTTCGCGGCAGAGGGCAGCGGGCGCAAGACCGTTGCCGTCATCTTCGACAAGACCTCCACCCGCACCCGGGTCTCTTTCGCCACCGGCATTGCTGACATGGGCGGCAATGCCCTCATCATCAACCCCGGCGAGGCCCAGATCGGCCACAAGGAATCCGTGGAGGACACCGCGAAGGTCCTGGAGCGCATGGTCTCCACCATCGTGTGGCGCACCGGCGCCCATGCCGGTCTGGTGGCCATGGCGGAAAATTCCAGCGTCCCGGTCATCAACGCACTTTGCGACGACTACCACCCCTGCCAGCTGCTGGCAGACCTCCTGGCCGTGAAGGAGCACAAGGGGGAGCTGAACGGCCTCACCATGAGCTACCTGGGCGACGCCGCCAACAACATGGCCAACTCCTACCTGCTGGCCGGGGTCACCGCCGGCATGCACGTCCGGATCGCCGGCCCGGAAGGTTACCTGCCCGCCGCGGACATCGTGGCCGCCGCCGAGGAGCGTGCCGCAGAGACGGGTGGCTCGGTGCTGATCACCACCGACGCCGCCAAAGCACTCCAGGGCGCCGACGTCGTGGCCACCGACACCTGGGTCTCGATGGGCCAGGAGGCGGAAAAGGAAGCGCGGCTGCGGCTGTTCCGGGAGTACTCCGTGGATGAGGAAGCCATGAAACTCGCCGCGGATGACGCCGTCGTGCTTCACTGCCTGCCCGCGTACCGGGGCTACGAGATCTCGGCGGGCGTCATCGACGGACCGCAGTCGATCGTCTGGGACGAGGCGGAAAACCGGCTGCACGCCCAGAAAGCGCTGATGGCCTGGCTGATGCACCGCTCCGGCCTTGCCTTCGTTGACGGCCTTTCGCCGGTTGAAGGTACCGGGGAGAGCACGTTCTAGTGTCCGCCCAGCCCGTGTCCCCGGGCTCCAGCCCGGCCACCAAGACTGCGCGGCAGGCACGCATCACCGCCATCCTGACCAACCAGTCGGTGCGTTCGCAGGCGGAGCTCGCCGCACTGCTCGCGGACGACGGCGTGCAGGTCACCCAGGCCACGCTGTCCCGGGACCTCGTGGAACTCGGGGCCGTGCGGGTCCGCGGCAAGGAGGGCGCCCTGGTGTACGCCGTCCCCGGCGAGGGGGGCGAGCGTGCCGCCAAGACCGGCGTGAGCCAGGAAATCCTGGACGCCCGGCTCGCCCGGCTATGCAGTGAACTGCTGGTGACGGCGGAAGCGTCGGCCAACATCGTGGTGCTCCGGACCCCTCCGGGGGCCGCGAACTTCCTGGCTCTGGCCATCGACCATTCGGTCATGCCCGCCATCCTGGGGACCATCGCCGGCGACGACACCGTGCTGCTGGTGTCCCGGGATCCGCTGGGCGGCCCCGACCTCGCAGCCCGCTTCCTGCAACTGGCCGAGGAAGCCGGGCAATAAGCTTGAAGACAACATCAAACACCCCCCACTAAGGAGCATGTGAAGTGACTGAACGCATTGTGCTCGCCTACTCAGGCGGCCTGGATACATCCGTAGCCATCGGCTGGATCGGTGAAGCCACCGGCGCCGAGGTCATCGCCGTGGCAGTCGACGTCGGACAGGGCGGCGAGTCGCTCGAAACCATCCGCCAGCGCGCCCTTGGCTGCGGCGCCGTCGAAGCCTACGTGGCAGACGCGTCCGATGAGTTCGCCAACGAATACTGCGTCCCCACCCTGAAGGCCAACGCCCTCTACCAGGGCCACTACCCGCTGGTGTCCGCCATCTCCCGCCCGGTGATCGTCAAGCACCTGGTGAAAGCCGCCCGCGAATTCGGCGCCACCACCGTTGCCCACGGCTGCACCGGCAAGGGCAACGACCAGGTCCGCTTCGAAGTGGGCATCCAGACCCTCGGCCCGGACCTGAAGTGCATCGCACCGGTCCGCGACCTCGCCCTCACCCGGGACAAGGCCATTGCCTTTGCCGAGGACAAGGGACTGCCCATCGAGACCACCAAGAAGAACCCGTACTCCATTGACCAGAATGTCTGGGGCCGCGCCGTGGAAACCGGCTACCTCGAGGACATCTGGAACGCCCCCACCAAGGACATCTACGACTACACCGCCACCCCGGAGTTCCCGCCGGCACCCGATGAGGTCATCATCTCCTTCGAAGCCGGCGTGCCGGTAGCGATCGACGGCGCCCGGGTCACCCCGCTGCAGGCCATCAAGGAACTCAACCGCCGGGCCGGCGCCCAGGGCGTGGGCCGCATCGACGTCGTCGAGGACCGCCTGGTGGGCATCAAGTCCCGCGAAATCTACGAGGCCCCCGGCGCCATGGCCCTGATCACCGCGCACAAGCACCTTGAGGACATCACCATCGAGCGTGAGCAGGCCCGTTTCAAGGCCACCGTGGGCCAGCGCTGGGCGGAACTGGTCTACGACGGCCAGTGGTTCTCCCCGCTGAAGCGCTCCCTGGACGCCTTCATCGACGACACCCAGAAGTACGTCTCCGGCGACATCCGCATGACCCTCCACGGCGGCCAGGCCATTGTGAACGGACGCCGCTCCGACACCTCCCTGTACGACTTCAACCTGGCCACCTACGACACCGGCGACACGTTCGACCAGTCCATGGCCCGAGGCTTCATCGAGCTGTGGGGCATGTCCGCCAAGGTGGCCTCCGGCCGCGACATCCGGGTCGCAGGGAAGTGACTCCCCAGCAGGGCCGACGAGCGCAGGGGTCCCCGGCCGAGCGCAGCGAGGTTGGGGTGCGCT
>NZ_JBNHFD010000167.1:0-3053 GCF_059089865.1 Arthrobacter sp. Y3221157 | reverse complement strand
ACCAACCAGCGCACCGGGCCCCGGCACAGTGGCTGAGCTCCACGAACTGTCCGCCGTCGAACTGCGCCACAGCCTGCGAAGTGGAGACGTTCGGGCAGCCGTGGCTGCCCATCCCCCGGTGGCGCTGCGTGCCACTTCCACGGCATGCTCCACTGCACCTGGTTCGGCTTCGGGCACCGTCCACAGGATGTCACCCGTGCGCGGATTCCGGATGGTGATGCCGGGTCCGCTGGCGGTGTCCTGGCTGATGGTGGTTTCGGTGGCAGTTGTAGGCATGGGGTTCCTCCCGTCGGTTCATGCAGGGCCGGTCTAGGGTTTAGGGCCAGGAGCCCTCCTCCTCGTGGCAGACCAGCATCTCGCGGACTTCGCAGCCCTTCGGCTGGGACAGCGCGAACAGGATGGCCTGGGCCACGTTCGCCGGATCGTTGAGCCGCGAATCGTCCTGCGGCTTGTACTGCTCCGTGCGGTCGTCGAAGAAGCGGGTCTTCATCCCGCCCGGGATCATGGTGGTGACCCCGATTTCCCCGCCGGTCTCGGCGGCGAGCGCGTGGCTGAAGCCCACCACTCCGAACTTGGAGGCGCAGTAGGCCGTTGCGTCAGCTACAGCGCGCTTGCCAAGCGTGGAGGCGACCGTGACTACCCGGCCATGGGTGGACTTGAGGTACGGCAGCGCGGCCCGGACCACGGACACGGTCCCCATCAGGTTCACCCCGATAACCTTTTCCCATTCCGTGGCTTCGACGTCGGCCAGCTTGCCGCAGCGGTCGATCCCGGCTGCGGTGACCACCGCGTCCAGCCCGCCCACCGTCTCGGCGGCTTCGCGCACCGCGGCCTCCACCGCCAGGCGGTCGGCGACGTCCACTTCGAAGGCCTTCACGCCGGAGACGTTGCTGATGTCGCGGTCCAGCACCACCGGGGTGCCACCCGCGTTGAGGACGGCCTCGACGACGGCGGCGCCCAGTCCGGAGGCCCCTCCGGTAACGAGGACGCGGCCGGGTGCATGCGATTCTGCGGTCATGGTGTTCCTTTCAATGGGAAATACGATGTCGTGCTGCGCTGCCAGTGCCGGTCAGCCCACCTTGGCGAGCGCGTTGGCGAGTCCCGTGGTGGAACGCGCCGGGTGGTAGGGAACCGTGAGGCAGCGGCCGCCCCAGCTTTCCACCAGGTCTGATTCCGGGAGCCGGGCGCCCTTGTAGTCGCCGCCCTTGACCCAGATGTCCGGGCGCAGCCGCTCCAGGGCGGCCTCCGGGGTGTCCTCGTCGAAGACCAGCACGGCGTCCACGCACTCCATGGCGAGCAGCAGCTCGGCCCTGTCGTGCTGGCCGATGATGGGACGTTCCGGGCCCTTGAGCCTCCGTACCGAGTCATCCGAGTTCAGGCAGACGATAAGGCAGTCCCCCAGCTCGCGTGCCGCGGCGAGGGAACGGACGTGGCCTGCGTGCAGCAGGTCGAAGCAGCCGCCGGTGGCCACCACGGTCCCGCCGTTCTGCCGGACCGTCCTGGCCAGCAGCAGCGGTTCGGTGGGGCGGCGCTTCGCTTTGAGGGACCGTGCCGGCGGGTCCGACGCGGCCACGCCTGTATCCTCCTCCGGCGCGGCAGGACCGGTGGTGCGGTCCGGAAGAGCCGCTACTCCGCCGGCAGCGAGGAAATCGGCAGCGTCGTGCACCGCCAGGCCGGCAGCCTCCTCCAGGGTCCTTCCGGCCAGCAGGTGCACAGCCAGGCCCGCTGCCAGCCGGTCCCCCGCCCCGCACGGATCACCCGCTTCCACCCTCGGAGCAGGCACCTGGAGCGGATTCTGGCCATCGCGGCGCAGCAGGACGGCGCCCTGCTCGCCCCGGGTGACCAGCACCGCGTTGCTCTGCCAGTGGTCCAGCAGGATGCGGCCGGCCGTTGCGGCCTGGTCCCCGGACCCGTCCTCTTCACCGCCGGCTGCCGCATTGTCCTTGGCGGGCTGCGGGCCTTTGTGCGCCAGGGCCTGGGCGGCCCTGACCGCTTCGGACAGGTTGGGCGTGGCCACGGCCACACCGGGCACCGGGTCCGGACCGGACGGATGGGGATCCCAGATGACGGGCACGTTCGGGGCCAACCGGGTAAGGAGTTCGCGGAGCCGGGGATTAGCGGCCACTCCCCTCCCGTAGTCGGCGACGATGATCACGCCCGCCTGTTCAACGGCGCTGAGCATGGCGGGGTTGACGTCGGGTACGGGGGTCTTTTCGCACCCCTGGTCGAAGCGCACCAGGGGATGCGAGCCTGCCCGCACCCGGGTTTTCACCGGCGAGGGGTAGCCGCTGGGGCCCGCCACGAGCCGCACTCCGGCGAGGTGCTCCTTCAGCTGCCGCCCGGCGTCGTCGTCGCCTAGGACCGTCACCAGGGTCACGGGCCAGCCGTCCTCGGCCAGCATCCGGGCCACCAGCCCGGCGCCTCCGGCACGACGGCGGATGCCCGAGACATCCACCACGGGAACCGGTGCGTCCGGGCTGAGGCGGGTCGCCTCACCTGAGAGGTCAACGTCCAGCATGACGTCCCCCACCACCACGATCCTCATGGCCGGCCACCTCCCACCGTGGGGCTGCGGCGGGCCACCTCAAGGTCGAAGGCCCGGCACACGGCGTGCAGCGCGATCAGGTGCCCTTCCTGCGCATTGGCGTTGAGGGCGTCTATCATCACGGCCTCGTCGCAGGCGTCGGCCAGCGGGTTGGGTCCTGCTCCGGTCAGCGCCCAGGTGGTCACGTTGAGCCGTGCTGCCGCCTCCGCGGCGCGCAGCAGGTTGGGGCTCTTGCCGCTGGTGGACAGCAGCATCAGCACATCGCCGGAACGGGCATGCGCCCGGACCTGGCGGGCGAACACCTCGTCATAGCCGTAGTCGTTGGCGATGGCCGTGACCGCGGAGGATTCAGCGTGCAGGGAGATGGCGGAGAACGGGACGCGTTCGCCGTCGAACCTGCCCACCAGTTCGGCGGTGAGGTGCTGCGCCTCGGCCGCGGACCCGCCGTTGCCGGCCGCGAGTAACCGCTGGCCGCGCAGCAGCCGCTGGGCTAGCTCGACTCCCCAGG
>NZ_JBNHFD010000166.1:0-3185 GCF_059089865.1 Arthrobacter sp. Y3221157 | reverse complement strand
ATCGTGCCGCTTTGCAGCAGGGAGCCAGTTGGATGCTGCACGGTGGCACGGGAGTCGAGGATCCTCGCATTCTGATGGGAGAAGACCTCCCTCAGAATCGCATGAATGGGTTCGGCGTTAGCCGGACGGTAGGAGATGTGCCGGGCTTCGCCATTGAAGTAGATATCGAAACCCCCGAAGGTCAACAGCAAGTCTCCTTCTGGACGACGGCAGATGTCGGCGAACGGCTGGGATCATTCCTGACGACCCCGCCGGCCAAAGATTGAAAGCTTGCTGCCCCCCATCCTTCAAGGTGAACCTTTGGCGGTCAGCATTTTCTACCGCCGATTTCTCATAGCGGACTAATCTCGCCGAATGCCCGCTACGCTTTTTGAACAGCGCAGCCTCCACGTACAGGAACGGAACGATGGGCGGAATTGAAGGGCTTATGGCGGAGTCCAACGAACGTTGGGCTAAGGCCGACAGGAGGGCCCAAGGCCTGGCGGACAACGGACTCGGGGAAGCTGTGAGGAACTACTACATACGCTTCGTACCAGCTGGAATGGTCATCTTGACTGGAATCGGCACCGTGGGCGCGGTCCAGGCTTTCCAGGGCACTTTTGCCGACTGGCCGTCCTACCTACTGTTTGGCGTCATGCTCGCCGGGCTGGGCATCCTCGTCGGAGGCCTTGTCTACAACTCGAAGAAAGTTGTGCCGGCAGCCGAGTACGGAAAGGTCGACGTGACGCTTTCACTGACGGGCGAGGAACGAAAGCAAATTCGCCGCCAGATAGCAGGCAAGGCAGCAGTCATTCCGGAGCAACTTACGGTAACCCGTGGCGCCGCCGTACAGATGCGAAAGGCCCTCGCGACACAACTGCTCCTTATGCCGTTCTATCCCCTGCTCTTCATCCCCCAAGCTGTAAGTCAGGTCCAGCGTGATGAACCATTCGGATGGGTCTTTGCAGCTTTCATCTGCGTCTTGATAGTCGGGATTTTGTTTCTCGTACGCGATTTCCGGCGCGCGGGTAGGTTCCTCGCACGGACAGTGGAGCAATCCTTCCCCAGGACACGATAGGAGAACCTTCGCGTGACACTTCTTGCCGTGACTGCTCCGGAGAGGTCTCTCAAATTGGGAGGGAAATCAACTGAGGCTGCAAGAGCTGCAATACTCTGAAGATGGCAGTCTTCTTCGAGTGCACAACGCGGACAAATAAGTCGAAATCCGAGCTGTTCGACCTTGCCCGGAGCATCGAGGTCCATAAGAACTCAATGGCAAAATCTCGTGAAGAAGCCGTCGATGGCGTGACGTCCGGTCTGATCTCCTTGAATGAAGAAGTAACCTGGCGAGCTTGGCATTTCGGCATCCCGCTGCAGATGACCAGCCGAATTACCGAGATGCAGTCACCCGACTATTTTGTAGATGAACAGGTCAAAGGTCCGTTTCGAAGGTTCCGGCACGTCCATGAGTTCCACCAGGACTCAGCGGGAACCACGATGGTGGATCGCATCGAGTTCGCGGCGCCGTTTGGACCGATAGGGCGACTGGTCGAGAAACTGGTGCTGGCCCGCTATCTCCAAGATCTGATCGAGACGCGCAATCGGCATCTCACAATTGAAGCGATTCCCGAGTAGCTGGTCTCGGCCACCGAACCATAAGCGGGACGACGGGAACGCCGTGATGGCAAGTAGCGAGGGAGCAGTAGGCCGCTGGAAGTTTCCAGAGCGGCCAATCACTGACACACTCGGTGAATGCTCACTCAGGACGTGCTAGATGCTGCATTAGAACGAGCCGACGCCCTAAAACGACGTGACGGTGAATCTTTAGGTCGCTTACTACATCCGAAGTTCTGCTGGATCTCACACAAAGGAGACCAGTTTGATCGCGATGCTTACCTTGGGTCCAACCTAGAGGGCCAGAACACCTGGCATAGTCAAATTCTCGAACAACCCAGTATCACGATGTTTGGTACCACCGCCGTTCTTACCTGCATCGTTACAGACGACGTATCAACGACGGCCGGCAGGAGCCGCTACCGAATGCCCATGATACAAGTCTGGATCCATGAAAGTGGCAGATGGCTGCTCGCTGCCGGACATGCAGGTCCGCGCCTCTAGCTTCGCCAGGGATCTGCGGGTCGGGTTGGGCGGTTACGTTTGGGGAAACCCTCCGTGGGACACTTTGCAGTGGCTAGGCTACGCACCTGAGGGTTAACCAGGCCAGTACGAACGGCCTGGTCGCAGTTAGCCGATGCAGTCGGCTTGCAGATTAGAGAATGGTCGAATGGAATCCTTGAAAGTCGGCCACATTGCTTCAATCTTCTTCGAGAATCCCTTACGAAGTTCGGACCGGAGAGTCGAGAGCCTGTCGGTGAGGGTCGCTCTCGATGGATTGCAAGCCAATCAGCGAATAGCAGCCATAAATGGCTTCTCCGACCTAGCTAATTTCTTCAAGGACCTGTCGCTGAACTGGCGGGGCTGGTCCGGTAGCAAAATCTATGAATCTCTGGAAGGCGATTTGGTTCTCAGTGCTGAGCATGACGGCCACATCCGGCTATCTTTCACACTTTCCCAGGGATCAAAGCTCAACGGATGGATCTTGAGTGCGAAAGTGACCCTTGATCCAGGCGAAGAGCTCGCCATGGTCGCAGAGGATCTTGAGTTGATGCTCCGATAGTTGCGCCGCCCCCGCCGTACAACCACATACGGAGGAGCATTTCAGGGCAGTCCCAAATGGTGCGTCGAGCGCCTAGGTGATGCCGACGTGGGCAGGCTCTGCTGGATATGCCAAGGGAAACAGCAGGATGGCTTATGGTGGCTGGTATGTTCAGTCCAGGTCAAAGAGCAGCCGTGCGCTCGGCCTACAATCTCGCCGGCTACCGTGGCCCGCTGCGGATATTGCCAATCGAATCCGAGGATGAGCGCTGGTTCGTTCTCAATTCCGAAGACTTCCAGCGTCTCCACACTCCCGAGGATCTGGAGCAGGTCCTAACCCAGTTGCTTGGCCGGAAGGCGGGTGTCTTTCCGCTTGCAGAGGGCTATGTAACCGTGCCTTTTGAATAGAACTGAGGATGTTTTGAAACCAGCCATCGCCAAGGACGCTCCTGAGTGTTAGCGGCCATGAAAAACTGCCCGTAGGCGGCCACGAAAGTGCCCACTGACGGCCAGTAGAACTGCCCATCGGTGGCCATGAGATCTGCCCACTT
>NZ_JBNHFD010000165.1:0-3264 GCF_059089865.1 Arthrobacter sp. Y3221157 | reverse complement strand
CGCCATGCGCAAAAAAGGCCGCGACATCCCCGCCGAACTCGCCCACATCGCCGACGGCATCCAGGACTCCGGCACCACCCGCCAGGAAGCCGCCAGCCTCCTCGCGGGATAGCGCCTGCCTGGTCCAGGTTGGGGGCACCAGGCAGGCAAGGGCGGGCATAAACTGGGGCGTATGCCCACCCCCAAAGCCCTGCGCCCCTTTGCCCACCGAGAGTACCGGGTACTGATCGCAGCGCTGGCCATCTCGATCTTCGGGTCCGGGATGTGGGCCGTGGCAATGGTCTACCAAGTGATACAGCTCGGCGGAGGACCCCTCCAGCTCTCCCTGGTGGCGGCCGCCGGAAGCATCGGGCTGGTGGCGTTCGTCCTGGCCGGCGGCATCGCAGCCGACCGGATCCCGCAGCGCCAGCTGATCATCGCCGTCGAGGGCGTCAACCTGGCAGTCATCGCAACCATCAGCGGACTGGCGATGGCCGGCTGGCTGCAACTGTGGCATGTCGCGGCGGGCGCGTTCGTCCTCGGCGTCGGCGCCGCTTTCTTCTTCCCCGCCTATTCGGCCATCCTGCCGCGCATCCTGCCTGCCGAGGACCTGCTGGCTGCCAACGGCATGGAGGGAACGATGCGCCCTGTCCTCCAGCAGGCGGCGGGCCCTGCCGTGGCGGGTATCCTGGTGGCTGCGCTCTCGCCGTCGCATGCGGTGACGGGCGTGGCCCTGTGCCACCTGCTGGCGTTTATCGTGCTGAACTTCCTGGCCCGTCACACCCTGGTGGCGCAGCCCGGCGGACACGAACAGACCGCCGGGGAGCAGCGGAAACAGTCCTTCTTCCATGACCTGCGCGAGGGCGTCAGCTACACCCTCCGCACCCCGTGGCTGCTGTGGACCCTGATCTGGGCGTGCATCTCGGTACTCTTCCTGATCGGCCCCATCGAGGTGCTGCTGCCGTTCGTGGTGCGGGACCAGTTGGGCGGCGATTCCAGCATGTTCGGTTTCCTGCTGGCCATCATGGGCGTGGGCGCGGCGCTGGGTTCCCTCGTCACCGCCTCGCTCCGGCTGCCGAGGCGCTACCTCACTGTGATGATGGTGTCCTGGGGCCTCGGCAGCATGCCGCTGGCCGCCGTCGGGCTCATGGACAACTTCTGGGTGATCGCGGCAGCCACGTTCGTGTGGGGCGTGACCGGGAGCGTGGGCATGGTCATCTGGGGAACGCTGCTCCAGCGGCGGGTTCCGCCGCACCTGCTGGGCCGGGTTTCCAGCCTCGATTTCTTCGTCTCGCTCGCGCTGATGCCGGTGTCCATGGCCCTGGCCGGCCCGGCAGCGGAGGTGCTGCCCATCTGGCTGATCTTCCTGGTGGCGGGCGGCGTCTGCCCCATCATGGCGGCCATCGCCGTGGCCGCTGCGAAGATGCCCGCCGACGAACTGGCCCACCCCCTGGACAGGGCACCGGAAGTGGAACGCGCGACGGCGGCAGGAGACTAAGGCGCGCGTCCGGCCGCCGCCTCCTCCCGCCGTCGGACGTCAGCTCTTGCCCCGCACCACCGGGATGCTCGCCGTAGGCAGGCCGCTCGGGAAGACGGTGGGCTCCGGCTCGGTGACCGGGTCCAGCGCCACGCGGACCGGATCGGCGCCGACGGCCTGCAGCTGCCCGCGGACGTCCACCTCCAGCGGTTCGCCCTCCTGGACGGTGAGGGTGATGGATTCGGCTGTGAGCTGCACCCGCAGCAGGCGGCCGCGGATCTTAAGATGGAAGGTCAGCCCGTTCCACTCCGCCGGCAGCCGCGGATCGAAGTACGGCGCGGGGCCCTGGTCACGCAGGCCCGCAAACCCGCAGACCAGCGAACTCCACACCCCGCCGGTGGAGGCGATGTGGACGCCGTCGATGGTGTTCCCGTGGGTGTCGTCCAGGTCGATGAACACTGCGTTGGTGAAGTGCTCCAGTGCCTCCCTGGAATACCCCACCTCCGCGGCCATGATGCCCTGAACGCAGGCGGACAGGGTGGAATCGCCGGTGGTGATGGGATCGTAGAAATCGAAGGCGCGCTGCTTTTCCTCCGCGGTGAAGTCCTGCCACTGCAGGAACATGGCCAGGACCGTGTCAGCCTGCTTGAGGACCTGGTGGCGGTAGATCACCAGCGGGTGGAAGTGCAGCAGCAGCGGGTACTTGGACCGCGGCGTGGTCCAGTCCCACGGTTCCAGCGTCATGAAGTCGGCGTCCTGGGAGTGCACCTGCATCCGGTCGTCGAACGGCAGCTGCATACGGTTGGCGGCCGCCTCCCACAACTGGCGCTCCTCCTGGGTGATGCCCGCGTGCTCCAGGGCCGCCGCGGCACGCAGATTAAACCGGGCCATGACGTTGGTGTACAGGTTGTCGTTGACCACGGCGGTGTACTCGTCCGGTCCGGTGACGCCATGGATGTGGAACAGCCCGTCCTTGCCGAAGAAACCCAGCGAGATCCACATGCGCGCTGTCTCGATCAGCAGCTCGGCTCCCATGCCGTCCTGGAACGCGGCGTCGCCGGTGGCCCACAAGTAACGGTTGGTGGCAAAGGCGATGGCGGCTGCAATGTGGAACTGGGCGGTGCCGGCGGCGTAGTAGGCGCTGGCTTCCAGGCCGTTGATGGTGCGCCACGGGAACAGGGCGCCGTCCACGCTCAGTTCCTTGGCACGGATCTGGGCCTCGGGGAGCATCCCGTGCCGGAACTCCAGGACCTGCCGGGCGCCCTCCGGGTTGGTGTACGTCATGTATGGCAGGAGGTACACCTCCTGGTCCCAGAAGTAGTGGCCCTCGTAGCCGGAACCGGTCACGCCCTTGGCGGGGATGCCGGCCACGCCTGCCCGCGCGGTGGCCTGGGCCAGCTGGAACAGGTTCCAGCGGATGGCCTGCTGCAGCTGCGGGTTTCCGCCATCCACCACGATGTCCGAGGTGGCCCAGTAGCGGCGGTAGTGGGCTTCGCTCTCGGCAAAGATGTCCTGCACCGGCCGCAGGCCTGCTTCAGCGACGTCGGCGGCATCTGCGGCGGGGTCCAGGACCGCGGCACCGGCGGCGTAGCTGATGCTCTTCTCCAGGGTGAACGGTTGGTCCGGGCTTACGGCCAGGACATACCGGACAGTGCTGTCATCCTGGTCCACCAGGGTCTCGAAGGGCTGGTAGCCGGTGGAGGTCCAGTGGTCCACAGCGATGCCCACGCGCTGCTTGGACTCCGCGGCTTCCCAGGCGAGCCGGAGCGAGCCGTCGCCGCCGTCGAGCCGCAGCGGCAGCAGCACGC
>NZ_JBNHFD010000164.1:0-3381 GCF_059089865.1 Arthrobacter sp. Y3221157 | reverse complement strand
CAGTCCGGTGCCGTGCGAACGCCCCAGCCTGCTGAGCCGAGGTGCCCTGGCCCGCGGTGCGCGTGCCACCTGCCGATGTGCCGTATGGCCGCCGGCGATCAGCGCACGGACGGGGGTGAAGGTGTCGCCTGTGATGCGGCCGGCCCACGCCAGCTCCCAGAGCGCAGTCACCACGTCCTGGTCGCTGAGCACCGAGTCCATGCCGCCAGCGATGTCCGTCAATTGGCGGAAGAAATAGCCGCCGCCGTTGGCGCGCAGGTGGTCGAGCAGGCGTTGCCCGGCGTCGCCCGGCTGGTACTCCGGAGCGGGGTTCAAGGTGAGCTCCGCCGAGTCCGCAAGGTGCAGGCTGATCCAGCCGTCATTTCCCGGCAGGGCTCCGGCCCCGGACCACAGGACCTCCCCGGTAGCCATAAGTTCGTCCAGCATGGCCGGCTGGTAATTGGACACCCGGCTGGCCAGGATGAGCGGCTCCCAGGCGGACGCGGGGACGGGCACCCCGGAAAGCTGGTCAATGGCGGTAATGATGCCGTCCAGGCCGCGAAGCGACGGCTGGCCGCGACCGCCGCCCGGAACGCGCACGTGCTGCCAGGCAGGAAGGAACCGGCCGTAGGCGGCGGCGTCCACCGGTTCCACTTCGGCCCGCAGTGCCGCCAGCGAACGGCGGCGGAGCTTGCGCAGCACCTCGGCGTCGCACCATTCGCTGACGCCGGCGTGCGGGAGTTCGGGTGCTGCCTGCCCAACCGCCGGCAGGTGCGCCATTTCGGCCGGCGCCAGCTCCTCGTCCTCTTCTTCCCCCGCAACATCAAGGTCGTCATCGCCTGCAAGGTAACCGGCGGCGGCTTCGTCGTCGTCGGGCTCAAGCGGCCCGGCGTCCAATCCTTCGGCACCGGCACCATCGATGCCTGCCGGCGGGTCGGCACTGCCCGGCTGGACCCCACTGCCCGCGTGGACTGCGCTGCCCGGTGGGGCCGCGTTGGGCCGGAACTCCCCTTCCACTACCCGTCCATCCGCGGCGAGCCGCTTGAGGGCGGTGCCCACCACCGCCACGCCCAGTCCCAACCGCGCTGCCGCTTCAGCAGCCGTAAACGGGCCATGGGTGCGGGCATAGCGGGAGACGAGATCCCCGAGCGGATCCGCCACCGGCTCGATAAAGGCCAGGGGAACGCCCATGGGCAGAGGCACGCCCAAGGCATCCCGCAGCCGGGCGGCGTCCTCAACTGCGGCGAACCGTTCAACCCCGCCGATGTTCACTTTGATGGCCCGGTTGGCGCGCTGCAGCGCTGCCAGGTGGGCTGTTGCGGACCCAATGCTGCCGTGGGCTGCCTCGGATACACCCCCGCGGCCGTCCAGTCCGGCCGCGAGCTCGGCATCCGTGGGTTCAACGTCGCCATCTGCGGCAGCCGGGCCGGCGGCAATTTCCCCGGGTGCGTTGTCCTCGCCCTGCAGCCTGGCCGCCACCTCTTCCGGCGTCAGCGGCCCGAGCAGCCGCAACAGGTCCGCCACGCCCTCGAGCCCCCGTGCCCTCCGGTCCGGGGCCAGCCGCTGCAGCTCCCGCTCCGTGGTTTCGATGACCCTTGCGTCCAGCAGTTCCCGCAGTTCCACGCGGCCCAGCAGCTCATTGAGGAGCGTGGAGTCCAGGGCCAGCGCCGCGGCCCGCCGTTCCGCCAGGGGTGAATCGCCCTCGTAGAGGAACTGGGCCACGTACCCGAACAGCAGGGACTTGGCGAACGGCGACGGCTGCTGGGTGGTGGTCTGGACGATCCGCAGTTCGCGCCGTTCCACGGAGGCGGCGATGTCCTTCAAGGCGGGGAGGTCGTAGACGTCCTGCAGGCACTCGCGCACCGTCTCCAGCACGATGGGGAACGTGGGGTATTTCCTGGCGACGTCCAGCAACTGCGCTGAGCGCTGCCTCTGCTGCCACAGCGGCTGCCGCTTCCCGGGCGTCTGGCGGGGGAGCAGGAGCGCCCGCGCAGCGCATTCCCGGAACCGTGACGCGAACAGTGCACTGCCGCCCACCTCGGCGGTGACAATCTGTTCCAGCTCTTCCGGGTCGAAGAGGAACAGCTCCGCGCCCGGAGGCTCGTCCTCCATCATGGGCACGCGCAGGACGATGCCGTCGTCGGCGGCCATGGCGGAGCCGTCCAGGCCGTACCGCTGGTGGAGCCGCTGCCCCACGGCGAGGGCCCAGGGTGCGTGCACGGGCATGCCGAACGGGCTGTGCAGGATGACCCGCCAGTCGCCCAGCTCGTCATGGAACCGCTCCACCACCAGGGTGGTGTCGCTTGGCACTACGTCGGTGGCCTGCTTCTGCTCCGTCAGGTACTGGATCAGGTTGTTGGCGGCGAACTCGTCCAGCCCGCTCGCCTTGCAGCGCTCGGCGGCAGGGCCGGCGTCGGACGCTGACAATTCGCGGACGAACGCGCCCAGGGCACGTCCCAAATCCACCGGCCGGCCCAGTGAGTCGCCTTTCCAGAACGGCAGCTTGCCTGGCTGGCCAAAGGCAGGGGATACCAGCACGCGGTCGTGGGTGATGTCCTCGATCTTCCAGCTGGTGGCACCCAGCGCGAAGACGTCCCCCACCCGGGACTCGTACACCATCTCCTCGTCCAGCTCACCCACGCGCCGGCCGCCCTTGGGCGCGGGGGCCGGCTTGCCATCGCCGGAGGGGGAGGCGGAGCCTTCCACCTCGGTGCCGATGATGTAGACGCCGAACAGGCCGCGGTCCGGGATGGTGCCGCCGGAGGTCACGGCGAGGCGCTGGGCGCCGGGCCTGCCCTCGATGGTGCCGGCGTTGCGGTCCCAGACAATCCGGGGCCGGAGCTCGGCGAATTCGTCCGATGGATAGCGCCCGGCCAGGAGGTCGAGGGTGGCCTCGAACGCCGAGCGGGGGAGTGAAGCGAATGGGGCGGAGCGCCGGACGGTGGCGAACCACTCCTCCACGTCGATGCTTCCCAGGGCGGTGGCGGCCACCGTCTGCTGGGCCAGGATGTCCAGCGGGTTGGCCGGGATGCTGAGGCGTTCGATCTTGCCGTTCAGCATTCGTTCCACGGTAATGGCGGTGTGGACCAGGTCCGCGCGGTGCTTGGGAAACAGGACGCCCTGCGAGACTTCGCCCACCTGGTGGCCGGCCCGCCCCACGCGCTGCAGGCCACTGGCCACCGACGGCGGCGACTCCACCTGCACCACCAGGTCCACAGCTCCCATGTCGATGCCGAGTTCCAGCGACGAGGTGGCCACGACGCAGCGTAGCCGGCCTGACTTCAGGTCGTCCTCGATGAGTGCCCGCTGGTCCTTGGAGACTGAGCCGTGGTGCGCCCGTGCGAGCACCGGGTCTGCGCCCGCCGAGCTGCCCGCCTGCGCCATCATGTGCGCGGGCGTGGC
>NZ_JBNHFD010000163.1:0-3429 GCF_059089865.1 Arthrobacter sp. Y3221157 | reverse complement strand
CCAGGTGACCTGGTGGGCGGACTCGGGGGACAGGGTCCAGAAGTCCCACTGCATGTCAGCGTCGCGCAGGTGCGTGCCGGGAAGGCGCTTCTGGGAGCCTTGCCTTCCGCCATCAGCTGCCCGACGGCGGACGCCACCTCTGCGGGGTCTGCCAGCGGGTCCGGGCGGTGCAGCAGGAGGATGTCCACGTAGTCGGTGCGCAGCCGCTTCAGGCTCCCGTCGACCCGTGCCAGGATGGCGTCCCGGCTCAGGTCGTAATGCGTCTGCAGGCCGCGTTCGTTCAACCTGATCCCGCATTTGGTCTGCAGCCGGATCCGTTCCCGCAGGCCCGGCGTGCCGGCCAGCACCTCGCCGAAGACGGCCCCGGACTTGCCGCTTCGGTAGATGTCCGCGTGGTCGAACAGGGTGATGCCGGCGTCCAGGGCTGCCTGGACGGCGGCAGCGGCCTCGTCCACATGGGCACTGCCATGCGGCTCGTCGGACCAGCTGCCGCCCAATCCCATGCAGCCGTAAATGAGCTCCTGCATCAGGGCTGTTTCTGCAAGGCCTGCCGGCCTGTGCCGGGTGCGGGCATCAGCGCAGCCATGCGGTGGTGTTGGCGGGCAGCTTGCCGTCTTCCAGCGGCCCGCTGCTGAGCAGCACCTTCCCAGCGGGAAGCTCGACGGCGGTGCCGCCGAAGTTGGTGACGGACTGCCATCCGTTGGGGCGGCGGAAGTGCAGGACCTCAGGGTTGCCGGTCTCCACCCACTCGAGTTCCTCGTCCGTCTGCAGCTCACGGCGCAGCTTCAGGGCCGCACGGTACAGCTCCAGCGTGGAACCTTGCGTGCCGTCCTGGGCTTCCACGGCGTACTTGCTGAACCAGTCCGGCTGCGGCAGGTGCGAGCCGCCCTCGCCGAAGCCGAAGGACGTTCCCTCCACCTTCCACGGCAGGGGCACGCGGCAGCCGTCACGGCCGATCTCCACGCCCCTGTTGCGGAAGAAGGACGGGTCCTGGCGCTCGGATTCGGGGATCTCCGCCACTTCCTGGAGCCCCAGTTCCTCACCCTGGTACAGGTAGGCGGAACCCGGGACGGCCAGCATCAGCAGCGTGGCGGCGCGGGCGCGGCGTTCACCGAGTTCCACGTCCAACTGGTCCTTGGGACCGCCGGCGAGGAGCCAGTCCTTGCCGTCCTGGCCCTTGGTGCCAGCCTTGTCCTTGGACACCTGGGGCAGGCCGTAGCGGGTGGCGTGCCGGACCACGTCATGGTTGGAGAACACCCAGGTGGAGGACGCTCCGGTGGCGGCTGCCTCGGCCAGGTTGCGGGTGATGATCTCCTTGTACTCGCCGGCGTCGAAATCGGCCTGCAGCAGGTCGAAGTTGAAAGCCTGGCCCAGGCCCTGCGGGCTCGCGTACCGGGCGCGGCGGGTGGCGTGCACCCAGGCCTCGGCCACGGCGGTCCGCGGCGGGTTGTACTCGTTGAACACCTCGCGCCATTCGGCGTAGATCTCGTGCACTTCGTCGCGGTCCCAGAACGGGTGCGTGCCGTCGTCGAACCCGTCAACGCCGGTATTGGCCGCGCTCAGTTCCAGCTTGGACAGCAGCGGTTCGGTGAGGTCCTTGGTGAGGGCGTGGGCCACGTCCACGCGGAAGCCGTCCACGCCGCGGTCGGACCAGAAGCGGAGGGTCTTGAGGAAGTCGTCGCGGACTTCCCGGTTGGACCAGTTCAGGTCCGGCTGCTCCTTTGCAAAGATGTGCATGTACCACTGGCCGGGAGTGCCGTCCGGTTCGGTGATGCGCTCCCAGGCGGGGCCGCCGAACACCGAGTCCCAGTCCGACGGCGGGAACTCACCGTTGGGGCCCTTCCCGTCACGGAAGATGTACCGGTCGCGGGCGGGTGAACCCTTGGGCGCGGCCAGGGCCTCCTTGAACCATTCGTGCCGGTCGGAGGAGTGGTTGGGGACGATGTCCGCGATCAGCTTGATCCCGGCGCCGTGCAGGGCCTTGGCCATCTCGTCAAAGTCCGCCAGCGTGCCCAGCTTGGGGTCCACGTCGCGGTAGTCATCCACGTCGTAGCCGCCGTCGGCGAGTGCCGAGGGGTAGAAGGGGCTCAGCCACACGGCGTCGATGCCCAGCGCCTTCAGGTACGGAACCTTCGCGGTGATGCCCTTCAGGTCGCCGATGCCATCGCCGTTGGAGTCGGCGAAGCTGCGCGGATAGATCTGGTATACCGCTGCCTGGCGCCACCAGTTCGGATCAGCGAGGCGGTCGGAGTCGGAGAGGGTTGCCAGCGTGGCGGTGGTGGACAAAGGGATCTTCCTTTTCTGTGCGTTGGGTTATGGCTGGTCAAGGTCTTTTGGGTCTACTTGGCGCCCCGCGCATTTACTTCGGACAGTACCCACCGTCGCGCCAGGATGTAAACCACCAGTATGGGTGCCATGGCAAACGAGGCGCCCCGATCGGAACATCTTTATATTGAATCTAAATTTAGTACCCCAAGTATTATGGAGGGCAACGCACAGAGAGGTCAACACCCATGACGGAACCCACGCCGGCCACACCCCAGCTGCTCCGTCGCGTCAGCGCAGGAGCAGTCCTGGAATTCCTGCGTGCATCCCAAGCGGTGACCGTTACCGAGATCATGGAGGCCACCGGCCTGACCCGGGCCACCGCCATCTCCGTCTGCCAGGATCTGATGGCGCGGGGCTGGATCCGGGAGCTGGAGAACCAGCGCGCCTTTGGCGGATACCAGAAGGGCCGCCCCGCCCGCCGGTTCGAGCTCAACGAGCGCGCGGGCTACGTCCTGGGCATGGATGTGGGTGTCTCCAAGGCCACAGTGGTGGTCGCCGATCTTCGGGGCAGGATGCTGGGCAGGGCTACCCAGGCGTTCTCCCGGGCGGACATCCCAGCCGAAGAACGCGTCGCCGTCGTCGACCGGGCCGCCCTGCTGGCGCTGGAGGGCAGCGGCGCCTCCCCGGATGCAGTCCTTGCCGTGTGCGCCGGCATCGCCGCGCCGGTGGACCGCCACGGGGACGTCCTGGTGAAGCAGCACTTCTGGGAACTGTTCGACGTCGGCCTGAAGACAGCGCTGCTGGAGATGCGGGGCTGGACTGTGCTGCTGGAAAACGACGCCAACCTGGCAGCACTTGGCGACCGCTGGCAGGGAGCGGCAGCCGGAGTGGACGACGTGGTGGTGATCCTGGCCAGCGAACGCCTGGGTGCCGGCATCATCGACGACGGGCGGCTGCTGCACGGGCGCGACGGGGGCGCCGGCGAACTTGCCTTCCTGGAGTGGGTGGAAGGCGTTGGCGACACCTACGGTATCGCCTTCCTCGCCCGGAACTGGGCCGCGGAGGCGCTCGCAGGCAAAGCCGGGACAGCGCTGCGGAAGTACGCAGCGGGCGGCGTCGAGGCGGAACAGGTGTTCGCCGCCGCCGCTGCCGGCGACGCCG
>NZ_JBNHFD010000162.1:0-3513 GCF_059089865.1 Arthrobacter sp. Y3221157 | reverse complement strand
GGCGTGCGCTACGGGGTGCTCGGACGCCGCCTCCACGGCCCCGGCCAGCCGGAGCACGTCGTCCTCCGTGAAGCCGCCGAAGGCCGCGGTGGCGTCCACGGCAAGGACGCCGGTGGTCACCGTCCCGGTCTTGTCGAGCAGGATGGTGTCCACAGTGCGGGTGTCCTCGAGGACCTGCGGGCCCTTGATGAGGATGCCCAGTTGCGCTCCGCGGCCGGTGCCTGTCAGCAGGCCAACCGGCGTGGCCAGGCCCAGCGCGCAGGGGCAGGCAATGACCAGGACCGCGACGGCGGCCGTGAAGGCCGGGCGCAGCTCGCCGCCCGCCGCGTCCGGGCCGGAGAACAGGAGCCACAGCACGAAAGTGGCCGCCGCAATGGCCAGGACCACCGGCACGAAGACAGCGCTGATGCGGTCCGCCAGCCGGGCGATGGGCGCCTTGCCCGTCTGCGCCTGCGACACCAGGCGGGCCATCTGCGCCAGGGTGGTTTCGGAGCCGACCCTTGCCGCCCTGACCAGCAGCCTTCCGGAGGTGTTGATGGTGGCGCCGGTGACGGCCGAACCGGGTCCCACTTCCACAGGGACGGATTCGCCGGTGACCAGGGAGGCGTCCACCGCTGAGCTGCCCTCCACAACTACACCGTCGGTGGCGATCTTCTCGCCCGGGCGGACCACCAGGATGTGGCCCACCTGCAGACGGTCCGCGGGGATCCGCTGCTCCGCGCCGTCGTGAAGGATGGTGGCGTCCTTGGCGCCGAGGTTGAGGAGCGCCTGCAGGGCATCGCCTGCCTTCTTCTTGGCATTCGCCTCCAGGTACCTGCCCAGGAGCAGGAAGGTGGTGACCACCGCCGCCACCTCGAAGTAGAGGCCGCCGGTTTCCATCCCCTCCATGCCGGGGTGTTCGGTCATGCGGGGGTCGGCCGCGAGCTGCCAGGCGGAGAACAAGTACGCCGCGGCTACCCCCAGGGATACCAGGGTGTCCATGGTGGACGCGAAGTGCCGCGCGTTGATGGCGGCCGCCCGGTGGAAGGGCCAGGCGGCCCAGGTCACCACCGGCAGTGCCAGCGCGGCAGCAACCCAGCCCCAGTTGGCGAACTGGAATGCCGGAACCATCGAGACCAGGAACACGGGCACCGTCAGGATGGCCGCCACAAGAAGGCGGGGTTTCAGCTGCTCGGCGGTTCCGCCATGGGCCAGATGGTCATGTTCGACGACGGCGCCCGCGGGTTGCGCCGCCTCCCCGCTTTCGCTGCCGTCCGGCGCAATGGGGTCTGGCCCTGGGGCGTGCCGCAGCGTTGCCTTGTACCCGGCTGCGTTGACGGTGTCCACCAGCTGCTCATCACTGATCCCCGGTGGCACCGTGACGTAGGCCGATTCGAGCGGGAGATTGACTGTTGCCTCCACGCCCTCGAGCTTGCCGAGCTTCTTCTCCACGCGGTTGACGCAGGAGGCGCAGGTCATGCCCTCGATATCGAGTTCCACCACGCGGGTGTCCGGCGGGCGGAGCAGATCCTGGTGACTCATGTTTTGTCCCTGTTGGCCCTTCAGGCTTCGTTGGCGACGACCAGGTACCCGGCCTCCGCCACTGCTTCGCCGATTTCCGAGGGCGACAGCTTTTGCGTGGACGTGATGGTCACGGTGGAAATGCCGCCGGCGTTGAGTTCGACGTCCACGGCCTCCACCCCCGCAAGGGCTTCGAGTTCTTCGCTGACCGCGGAGACGCAGTGGCCGCAGGTCATGCCGGAAACGTTGACGGTTGTGATGGTGGGGGAAGTGGTGCTCAAGGCTGGCTCCTGATGGTTTGGCCGGTGGTGGCCGGCAATGGGTGCAGTTGGGGTTTTAGCGAAGCAGCCGGCCGATGGCGTCGGCCGCTTCCTTGACCTTTGCATCGATGGCTTCGGCGCGCGCTTCCGCGTCGGGTTCCGCGGCGGCCCCCACCACGCAGTGGCCGATGTGCTCCTCCACCAGTCCCAGGCTCACGGCGTGCAGGGCTTTGGTCACGGCGGAAACCTGGGTGAGGATGTCGATGCAGTATTTGTCCTCATCCACCATCCGCGCAATGCCGCGAACCTGGCCTTCAATGCGCTTGAGCCGGCGGAGGTAGGCGTCCTTGTTTCCCGTGTACCCGTGTTCCGGCACGTGCTGCACTGCGGACACGGCAGTTGCCTCTTCAGTGGACTTCATGAATCCACCGTATACCCCCGAGGGGTATCAAACAAGTACCCCCTAAGGGTATAAGGGGGCATCCCAGAGCAGGGCACAAAAAAGCTCCGGAGTGCGTTATT
Source organism: Arthrobacter sp. Y3221157 (assembly GCF_059089865.1). Taxonomy (NCBI): domain Bacteria; kingdom Bacillati; phylum Actinomycetota; class Actinomycetes; order Micrococcales; family Micrococcaceae; genus Arthrobacter; species Arthrobacter sp. Y3221157. Next base: position 1,231 of record NZ_JBNHFD010000162.1, on the reverse strand, counting down.
GGGGGATACGCACTCCGGAGCAGCTCTTGGGCAAAACCGGTGTCCACCTGCGTGGATCGGTCTGCTTGAATCAGCTTACTGGCTGGTATTGGCGTCCGCCAGCACCGTGAATAACTACTTTCACTTTATTTTCAGCGTGCCGTTTCCGTCCCCTGTCGGCTGCCCGCGGACGGGTCATGGCCTGTCCTGGTGCGCCGGCATCCGGTAAGGCACCACCAGGACGGGCTTGCTCTGGTGGTGGGTCAGCCACGCTCCCACGGAACCGTTCAGTGCCTCTGACAGCCGGTGCGAGAAGCCGCGTTCGGATGTGCCCACAACAATGATCGGAACGTTGGCTTCGGCCGCCAGCCGGCCCAGCGCACGGGCGGGATCACCCGCAAGGGTGCGAAGCGTCCAGTCCACCACGCCGCTGCCGGGCGGCACCTTGTCCACGGCTGACTGGATGTCTGCTTTCAGTTCCGCCGTGAGCGTCCGGATGTCCTCGTCGTCGGCGTCCGGATGAAGCGACAGGCGGTGGGCCGAGCGGGCAGGGTCCCACTCCACCAGGTAGCTGGCCTCGTCCACATACGCGCACACCAGGGGCGTGCCCAGCCGTGCGGCCAGGGTGGCCGCGGTCTGCAGGACTTCCGGATGCTGCTTGGGCATGATTCCCACCAGCAGGGGGGCAGTTCCACTGAACCGTTCCGATGTCATAGCTCATTGTGCGCCCGGGCAAACTGCCTTGAACAGGTCCCGCCGGATCACATAAGCGCAGGTGAGGCCGTTATCACCACGTTCTTGCCCCACGGGTCCTCCGTGTAGCAGGAGATGAGAACCAGCCGGTTGGGCACGATGTCCCAGATGGGGCTGTCCTTCAAGCTGGACTTCACGTACGTCGTCACGCTGTCCACCTGGTAGGGCAGGGTTCCCGCGGCGGTGTCCACCTCAAAGCGGTCACCCACCCGCGAGGCGGAGCTCAAATGGTTAAACGGCGCCTCCGCTCCATCCCAGCTGTGGCCGATCACGTACGTCGTGTTGGCTGAGCCCTCTCCGGGAGCCCCGAACGGAGCCAGCCAGTAGCCGTCCTTGGTTTCCGGCGGCACGATGGTCTCGCTGTTCTGCGCGGCGCCGTCGAGGTCCAGCGGGTGTACCGGCACGTCAAAACCTGCCGCCCCGTACCGGAGGCGCACCGGAGCCGCCGCCTCCGGGAGGGCGGAGGCGGGTGACGGCGCGGCAGCCGCGGTGGGCGCCG
>NZ_JBNHFD010000161.1:0-3735 GCF_059089865.1 Arthrobacter sp. Y3221157 | reverse complement strand
CAGCAGGACCCGCCCGTCGCCGGGCCAGACCTCGAGCAGTCCGGCGGCGGACTGCTCGTTGCGCGGCGTCAGGTCCACCGCCAGGCCGTTGGCCTCCAGCACCTTCCGCGTGGCTGGTCCCACGGCAGCAATCCGGGTACCGGCGGGGACCCACTGGCGCAGGGAAAGGCCGCGGTCCCGGGCTTTGCCGAGGAGCACATGGACAGTGGTTGCGCTGGTAAGCACCAGCCAATCGAATGCACCGGCTCCCAGTGCGTCACAGGCCACGTCCAGGGAATGCTGGTCCGGTGCCCGTTCGAAGTCGATGAGCGGCAGGAGCATGGCGGTGGCCCCGGCTTTTTCCAGCGCAGACACGAGTTCCAGTGACCGCTCCGGGCTGCGGGTGATCAGGACCCGGGCGCCGGCCAGCGGCTCGCCCGCCCCTGATGTTCCTGCAGGCACTCCCCTGGGCAAGGTCAGGATGCCTGGAGGTCTGCGATGTCGGCGGCACCGGCGGCAAGGAGGACCTCGGCCAGTTCGATGCCCAGAAGGGTGGCGCCCACCTCGGTCAGCCCGTCGGTTGCCCGCTTGTCGCGGACGGACGCGGTGCCGTCCACCGCGCAGACAACGCCTTCGAGGTGCAGCATGCTGCCCTTCCGGTAGGCATACGCGCCCACCGGAGCCGCGCAGCCGGCTTCCAGCCGGGCCAGCATGGCCCGCTCTGCCGTGACAGCGAGCCGGGTGTCCGGGTCGTCAAGCGCGGCGAGGGCCTGGGCCAGCACGGCCTGGGATCCTTCGGTTGAACCGGGCTTCCGCGGGGCGTCGGCGGTGCGGCACTCGATGGCCAGGGATCCCTGCCCGGCGGCCGGGAGCATGACGTCGGTCTCCAGGAATTCGCTGACGGCATCCAGCCGGTTGATGCGCTCCAGGCCTGCGGCAGCAAGCACCACGGCGTCGAGGTCGCAGGACTTGCCGGGCACCACCTGGTCCGTGGTGTTGCCCGGAAGCCCGGGAACCCGGCCCAGGCGGGTGTCCACGTTGCCGCGGATGTCCAGGATCTCCAGGTCGGGCCGGGCCGCGCGAAGCTGCGCTGCACGGCGGGGCGAACCTGTGCCCACCGTGGCGCCGGCGGGGAGATCGGCCAGTTTCAGCCCGTCCCGGGCGCAGAGGACGTCGCGGACGTCAACGCGGCGCGGGGTGGCCGCCAGGCTGAGCCCCACGGCTGCCCCGGTGGGAAGGTCCTTCAGGGAGTGGACGGCCACATCGCATTCGTTCCGCAGCAGCGCGTCCCGCAGCGCTGCCACGAAGACACCGGTGCCGCCCATCTGCGACAGCGAGCCGGTGAGGACGTCGCCGTCGGTCCTGATGTGGACGAGCTCCACGGGAAAACCTCCGACGGCGGCCAGCTGGTCCGCGGTCTGCTGCGTCTGCGTCAGGGCCAGTTTGCTGGCGCGGGTTCCGATCCGGACAGTCACTGCTGTGCTGCTCCTTGCGATGCTTCCGGCTGCGCCGGCAGGGCGGGGTAAGGGTCGTGGCCCGTCCCCACGGTGGTGTCGGCACCGGCGATAGTGGGCTTTTCACCGCGGAAGTTCGCGCAGCAGCCTGGCCGGCAGACGTCGTACCAGGGGCCGAGGTCCGTCACTGCCGGACGTTCGCTGATGTGGTTGGCCTCGGTGCGTTCGCAGATGAGGTCCACCATGCCGTTGACGAACTTGCGGTGGGTGCCGGGGGTGGGAACGCGGGTGGCGGCCAGGCCCAGGTTGGCGCAGGTCTCCAGCGCTTCGGTGTCCAGGTCCCAGACAACCTCCATGTGGTCGCTGACGAAACCGAGCGGCACGATGACGATGCCCTTGCTCCCCTTGCCGGCGAGTTCCTCGATAGCGTCGTTGATGTCGGGTTCAAGCCACGGCACGTGCGGGGCGCCCGAGCGTGACTGGTAGACCAGCGACCATGGCGCGGTAAGGCCGGATTCCTCCTCCACGCGCTGCATGACGGCCGCGGCGGTGGCTAGGTGCTGTGCCACGTAGGCCGAGCCTTCCTCGAATTCGCGGGGCTCGCCGTCGGACTTGCCGGCAGCTTCGGCATCCCGGGTGGGGATGGAGTGGGTGGCGAAGAGGATCTGGACGGGAGCATCCGGGGTTCCGGCTTCAGCCAGCTTGGCACGGACCTCGGCGAGGCCGGCGGCGGTGCCTTCCACGAACGGCTCCACGAATCCGGGGTGGTCGAAGTACTGGCGGACCTTGTCCACTTCCAGGCGTCCGTCCAGTCCGGTCTCTGTCAGGGCCATGCCGATGTCCTCGCGGTACTGGCGGCAGCTGGAGTAGCAGGAGTAGGCACTCGTGGTGATCATCAGCAGGCGGCGGTGGCCGGCATCGTACGCGTCCTGCAGTGTCTCCGGAATGTAGGGGGCCCAGTTGCGGTTGCCCCACAGCACGGGGAGGCTGATGCCGCGGGCGGCCAGCTCGGCCTCGAGTGCTGCCTTGAGCTCACGGTTCTGCTGGTTGATGGGGCTGATGCCGCCGTTTGCGCGGTAGTGGTGCGAGACCTCCTCCAGCCGCTCGTCCGGGATCCCGCGGCCGCGGGTGACGTTGCGGAGGAAGGGAATCACATCCTCCTGGCCCTCGGGACCGCCGAAGGAGGCGAGGAGTACGGCGTCGTAGTTCTTGGGGGCCATCCGGCCCGCCTCCGTCACCGGATTGACGGCGGTGGCGCCCTGCGGATCGAGGGGGCTCATGCCAGCACCTCGGCTACCTCGTCGGCGGAGATCCGGCGGCCGGTGTAGAACGGGACTTCCTCGCGGACGTGGTTGCGCGCCTCGGTGGCGCGCAGGTGCCGCATGAGGTCCACCAGGTCAACGAGTTCGGGGGCCTCCAGGCCGAGGATCCATTCCCAGTCGCCGAGCGCGAAGGAGGACACGGTATTGGAAATGACCTGGGGGAAGTCCCGGCCCAGCAAGCCGTGGTCACGGAGCATCTTGCCGCGGTCCTCCTCCGGCAGGATGTACCACTCGTAGGAGCGGACGAACGGGTAGACGCACAGCCACTCCGCCGGGGTGACGCCGCGGGAGAAAGCAGGCGTGTGGTTCTTGGCGAACTCCGCCTCGCGATGCACGCCCATCGCCGACCAGACGATCTCGGTTCCGGCGAAGAGCGAGCTGCGGCGGATATCGCGGATGGCCTGCTGGAGGGCCTCCGGCTTGGGCCCGTGAAGCCACACCATGACGTCGGCATCGGCGCGCATGGCGGAGACGTCGTAGCTGCCGCGGTGGGTCACGTGTCCCTCAGCCAGGCGCTGCAACAGGGCCTCGAAATCGGCCGCGGCATCGGCGCTGCGGACCACTGCCTCCGACCGTTTGAAGACAGTCCAGAGGGTAAAAAACTGCTCGGCTGATTCTTCGGTTTTAGTGACAGATTCGGCAGAAGTGTGGCTCATGGTTACAAGTTTGCCCTTTAGTACCCGCCAAGTCGAAACCAAGAACTTCTACAATCCGTAGAAGTGGGCAAGATCACACCGGCGTCCGTTTTCCCTCTGTCCCAGTCGCTCCGGCGTTAGGGATTGCGCAGGCGGAAGAGCACCAGGCCAGCCGCACCTGCCACACCCACCAGTCCGGACCCGAGCCACACCATGGCACTGCGCGGCTCCGGCTGGGCCTTGAGCGTGGCGCTGCTCCGCGCGCTGGAGCCGGTGCTGTACGGCGTCCACGCCGAGTGGGCCTGGGGTGTGCTGTACAGTGGCGCGCCGCCAGCTTGGCTGCCG
>NZ_JBNHFD010000160.1:0-3737 GCF_059089865.1 Arthrobacter sp. Y3221157 | reverse complement strand
GGAGAGCTCGGCCGGCCGCCGCCCCGCCAGGTCCGCTGCCTCCACTTCCGCCAGCCACCGCCTGGCCTCGCCCTCCGCCGCCCGCCGGGCTACTCCCGCACTCCGCGGCCCGAATGCCACGTTCTCCAGGGCAGTGAGGTGCGGAAACAGCAGGGCTTCCTGCGCCAGCAGGGCGGCGCCCCGGCTGTGCGGCGGAGTCCACCGGTGCGTGGTGCCGTCCAGGTGGAAGAGTGCGCGGCCGTCGAGGTGCGCGCGGCCGGTGTCCGGCTTGAGCAGGCCGGCGATGCTGGACAGCAGGGTGGACTTGCCGGCCCCGTTCGGGCCCATCACCGCCAGCGTTTCGCCCGGCGCCACATCCAGGGCGACATCGAAGCCCCGCTCAGCCACGGCTGCATGGAAGGAGAACGTCACGGAAGGGCCCCTCCTGCCGGGGCGGCCGCCGTCGTCCGTTCATCCGGGGCGTGCCGGGCACCGCCGCGGGGACGGCGGTATGCGAGTGCCACCACGGCCACAGCCACGGCTACGAGGACCAGGGACAGCGCGACGGCGGCGTCCGGGTCCGTCTCGCGCTGCAGGTAGATTTCCAGCGGCAAGGTCCGGGTGACCCCCTGCAGGCTGCCGGCGAAGGTGAGGGTGGCCCCGAACTCGCCCAGGCTGCGGGCGAAGGACAGTACCGCGCCGGACGCGAGGCCGGGCAACATCAGCGGCAGCGTGACACGGCGGAAGACGACGCCGGGCGGCGCGCCGAGCGTGGCCGCCACGGCCTCGTACTTCTGGCCGCCCGTCCGCAGCGCCCCTTCCAGGCTGACCACCAGGAACGGCAGCGCCACGAAGGTCTGGGCCAGGACCACCGCCGTGGTGGAGAAGGCGATCTGCAGTCCGAGCACTTCCAGGGTCCCGCCCAGCAGGCCCTGCCGGCCGAACGTGTACAGCAGTGCGATGCCGCCGACGACGGGCGGCAGTACCAGCGGCAGCAGCACCAGCGAGCGCAGCAGGCCCTGCAGCGGAAAGCGTCCACGGGCCAGCACCAGGGCGAGCGGGACGCCGAGCACGATGCACACCAGCGTGCTGACGGCGGAAGTGCGAAGGCTCAGCCCCAAGGCGGTCACAGCGGACTCCGAAGTAACCAGCGCCAGGAAATTGCTCCACTTGACCCGGCTGACGATGGCCAGCAGGGGAAGGACAATGACCAGGGCTGCCAGGGCTGCAAGGACGTAGAGCCAGCGGGGCACCCCCGTGTAGGCCGTCCCCTTCACCGGGTGCCGGCCCCGAAGCCTGCCCATTCCAGGACCTGCCGGCCTTCGGGGCCGGCCACCAGGTCCACGAACGCGCGGGCGGCTGTGGTGTTCCCGCCGCCTGCCACTGCGGCGACCGGATAGCTGTTGACCACCCCGGCCGCTTCGGGGAACGGAACGCTGTCCACCTTGTCCCCCGCGGAGCGGATGTCCGTGACGTAGACCAGGCCGGCGTCGGCCTCACCGGACACCACCTTGCCCAGCACGTCCGTGACCGAATTTTCCTCGCTGACGGGGTCCAGGTCCGTCCCCTGCTGTTCCGCCACCGCGGCGGCCGCTGCACCGCAGGGCACCTGCACGGCGCAGGTGACGAGGCGTGTGCCTGGCCTGGAGAGGTCGGCGAAGGAGCGGACGCCGGCCGGGTTTCCTGGCGGGACGGCGATGCCAAGGGTGTTGGTGGCGAAGATCCGGGGTTCAGCCTCAAGCAGTCCGGCGGCCCGCAGTTTTTCCATGTTCCTGGTGTCCGCCGAGGCGAAGACGTCCGCGGGGGCGCCCTGGCTGATCTGGGTAGCCAGGTCCGACGAGCCGGCGAAACTCAGGGTGACATCGGTTCCGGGATGCTGCGCCTCAAACATCCGGGCCAGTTCGGTGAAGCTGGATTTCAGCGAAGCGGCAGCAAAGACCGTCAGGGTCCCTTCCGCTCCGCCGGCGGAACTGCTGGAAGCGGCGGTGCCCCCGCCGCAGCCGGCGAGCCCGGCTGCCAGGACAAGTGCCGCCAGCACGCTGCCGGCCTTCCGCCTCACAGGGCGCCCTTTCCCTGCGGGGTTTCGATGATCACGGTGGTGGCCTTCACCACGGCAGTGGCAACGGATCCCGGCTCCAGCCCCAGCTCAGCAACGGCCTCGCTGCTCATCAGGGACACCACCCGGAACGGGCCGCACTGCAGCTCCACCTGGGCCATGACCTTGTCCGCCTTGATGTCCGTCACCAGGCCGATGAACCTGTTCCGGGCCGAACTGCCTGTCCGGTGCGGATCGTCCGGCAGCTGCGCCAGCTTCCGGGCATGCCGGGCGAGCTCCAGCCCGTCGACGGCGAGCCGGCCCGCGTCATCCCGCAGCGGGGTGAGGGAACCGTTGTCCGTCCAGCGGCGGACAGTATCGTCACTGACGCCAAGGAAGCGCGCAGCCTCGGAAACGCGGATAGTGGTCATTCGCCCACTATAGAGCGCATTTGCGGAACGGATCCTGCCTTTCTTCCGCTTTTCCGAATGTGACTGCCTCCCACGGATTGTCAACGGCCGCCCCGCCCGGCACTACTAGACTTCCTCCATGGCCATCTACATCGACCCGCCGCTATGGCCTGCCCACGGCACGCACTTCTCCCACCTGGTCTCGGACACCTCGCTGGCTGAACTCCACGCCTTCGCCGGGGCGGCAGGAATCCCTGGGCGGGCATTCGATGGCGACCATTACGACGTTCCCGAACGCCGTTTCGATGAACTTGTAGCGGCCGGCGCCCTGCCCGTCGAGGGCCGGATGCTGGTCCGCAAGCTGATCTCCAGCGGCCTGCGGATCCCCGCCCGGCAGCGGAACAAGTCGCTCAAGATGCCGCTGCAGCTCCGCTGGGATGCCGTCATGCCCGGCCATGACGCCCTGTTCCTTGACCTGCTGGACCGATGGAGCGAACCGCACCGCCACTACCACGGCTGCACCCACCTGCTCTCGGTGCTCGAATCCCTGGACCTGCTCACCGAACCGGCCGACCCGCCCCGCACCGTCCTCCTGGCTGCCTGGTTCCACGACGCCGTGTACCAGGGGATCCCCCTGCAGGATGAGGAGGAATCCGCCCGGCTCGCGGAGGACCGCCTTCGCGACGCGGGCCTGCCGCCCGACGAGGTGGCACAGGTGGCGCGCCTGGTCCGGCTCACTGGCGATCACCGCCCCGAAGCAGGGGACGACGACGGCGCCCTCCTCTGTGACGCCGACCTGTCAGTCCTCGGCCGGGACCCGGACGAATACGCCCGCTACTTGGCAGCCGTCCGGAAGGACTACGCCCACGTGGGCGACGCCGACTTCGCGGCGGGGCGGGCCGCCGTCGTACGTCGCCTGCTGGAACTGGACCCGCTCTTCCACACCGGCCGGGCGAAGGAGCTGTGGCTGGATGCCGCGCAGCGGAACCTGAAAGGTGAACTGGCATGAACGCCCCGTCCTCGAAGACCCTGCACGTGCATTCCGCAAACGCAGCGCACCGGCAGCTTCCCTACACGGTACGGCTGGAGTGGGGCCTGGACGGCGCCAGGACCGTGGTGCCCGGGGCGGACCTTGCCGTGGTGGTGGACGTCCTGTCCTTCGGCACTTGCGTCAGCGTCGCCCTGGATCGGGGCGGTGAGGTGTTTCCGTACCCCTGGAAGGACACCAGCGCCGAGGATTTCGCGGCCCGCCATCAGGCCCGGTTGGCGGGACCCCGCGACGGCGGCGGGCTCAGCCTGTCCCCCGCCACCCT
>NZ_JBNHFD010000159.1:0-3743 GCF_059089865.1 Arthrobacter sp. Y3221157 | reverse complement strand
CGCATCCGCGCCTGTGCCGGCGCCGCGAAGGCCGCCGCCGCCATGTCCCGCGCCGACTGGTACCGGCTCTGGGTGACGGCGCGTGGCAGCAACATCCCCTGACCGGGCCTTTGGTTGATCCCGCCCAACGAAGTAGCAGCAAGTGTCGTTTGTCCCCTCAAAACGACACTTGCTGCTGCCCACATTTCCTGGTGAATCCGTCACATCCCGTTTAGTTCGTATTGATCCTCACAAGCTGGCCATTTTCGTCGCCGCGCCGCTTGCAGGGCGGATACTGTAGAAAGCATGACGTCTACCATCGCCACCGAGACCGTAAGGCCGGAACGCAATATCCCCGCAGAAATCGCCCGCTCCTGGCTGCTGGTCAATGCCATGAAGACCGAGCTTTTTGACCAGTCGGCAGTTTCCCGCGCCGACTCGATCATCCTGGATATTGAAGATGCAGTGGACCCCTCGCAGAAGGACCAGGCGCGCGGCAACGTCGTGGACTGGCTAACCGCCGGCGGCAAGGCCTGGGTCCGCATCAATGACGCCACCAGCCCGTTCTGGGCCGACGACCTCGCAGGCCTCCGCGGCACCCCCGGGCTCCTGGGCGTCATGCTGGCCAAGACCGAATCCGCGGACCAGGTCACTGAGAGCTTCCACCGGATGGACGGCAAGACACCGGTCATCCCGCTGGTGGAATCCGCCGTCGGCATTGAGGAAGCCAACAACATCGCCAAGGCCCAGGGCGCGTTCCGCCTGGCTTTCGGTTCCGGCGACTTCCGCCGCGACACGGGCATGGCTGCCACCCCCGAGGCTATGGCCTACCCCCGCGCCAAGCTCGTGGTCGCCAGCCGCGTGGGCAACCTCCCGGGCCCCATCGACGGCCCCACGGTGGGCACCAACCACCCCATCCTGCGCGAACAGACCGGCATCACGGTGATGATGGGCATGACGGGCAAGCTGTGCCTGGCCATCGACCAGACCCCGGTCATCAACGAGGTCATCAGCCCCACGCCGTCCGACGTCGCGTGGGCTACCGACTTCATGACCGACTTCGAAGCCAACGGCCGCGTCATCCGCGACGGCTCCGATCTTCCCCGCCTGGGCCGCGCCGAAAAGATCATGAAGCTCGCAGTGGCCTTCGGGGTCCAGCCCGCGCTCTGATGCCCCACCCGCTTTCCTCCGGGACCCCGTTGGCCGATACCCGTTATCTGGTCCACGGGGTCTTTTGGGATGGGCCGCCGGCGTCAAGGGCAGCGGACGACGGCGGCGCGCCGGTCCTGCGCCTCCAGTCACCGTCCGGGGACTTCCGGCAGGTCAGCCTCCACCCGGAGGCCAGGCTCGGCTTTCGGGTTGAGGACCCGGCAAAATCCTGTCTGGGGCACCTGCGCGTCCACTCCTCCACACGCCGCGACCACGTCCTGTGCGCGGCGGGCGCCCCGGCGGCCCGGGGCAAGCAGTGCGAGCGCTGCTTCATGCTGGACGAGTCGCGGCTCATCCACGACTTCCACCGGGGCGGCCGCGTCACCCCCGGGCTGCGCGGGTACCTGATGCAGGAACACTGGCTGTACGTGGCCACCTTCGCGGGCGGCGCCAGCAAGGTGGGAACAGCATCCGGACCGCGGAAGTGGAACCGGCTGGCAGAGCAGGGCGCCGGGGCGGCCCGGTATGTGGCCCGCGCCAGGGACGGCAGGGTGGTCCGGATCCTCGAGGACCTGGTCACGGCCGAAGCCGGCCTGCCCCAGCAAGTCAGGTCCGCCGCCAAAGCCGAGGCCCTGCTCCGGCCGCTGCCCGCTCCCGAACTGGATGCCACCAACGCCCGCCGCGCCGCGGAAGCCCGTGCGCTGCTGGCGCATACCGCCGTCGAAGGGTTCACCGTGGTGGACGAACCCTGGATCCGTCCCAGGCAGGCATCCGTCCTGCACGGCCCGGGCGCCCGCCACCCGTACCCACACCCGCTGGACAGCGGTGGGCACGGCTTCGAGATTATGGGGCTGAGCGGGCACAATGCCCTGGCCCGACTGGACGGCACGGATGCCGCCTTCGTGGTGAACCTTGCCCAGCTGGGCGCCCGCACCCTCATCCTGGGCGACTTCGCCTCCGAGGTCCCGGCCCTGCAGGAAGCCCTGTTCTGAACCGTTGCACCGGGGCCCGGTAAACTGGCTGGGTGCTGAACGAATTCTGGGCCACCGCGCCAACCCGCTACAAAGTCCTGGTCTTCAGCGCGATGGGGCTCATCGCCGTCGGCATCATCCTGAACCTGGTGGGCAACACCAGCGGCAACCAGGGGCTGGCCATGGCCTCCCTTCCGCTGATCGGGCTGGGCCTGGTCCTGCACGTGGCCGGAATGGTGGTCCGCGGCCAGGCCATCCGCAAGCGGCTGCGCCGGTAGGGTTTCCCTGCCTCCTTGGCCGGGACGCGCTTTTCTGCCCTCCAGCAGGCGGGCGATAGGCTGGAGGCCATGACTATCAATCCGGACCTGCAGGGCCGCAGCTACCCTGCCGCTGAGGTGTACGACGTCGGCCGCGAGAAAATCCGCGAGTTCGCCCGCGCCGTGAAAGCCACCCATCCTGCGCACTTCGACGTCGACGCCGCCAAGGCCCTGGGCCACAATGACCTGGTGGCCCCGCCCACCTTCGCCATCATCATCGCCCAGCGCGCCGACGCCCAGCTCATAGAGGATCCGGAAGCCGGCATCGACTTCTCCCGCGTGGTCCACGCGGACCAGCGCTTCACCCACCACCGCCCCATCTTCGCCGGCGACCGGCTGGTGGCCGAACTCCACGTGGACGGCGTCCGTGCCATGGGCGGCGGTGCCATGATCACCACCCGTTCCGAAATTTTCGCCCTGGCCGCGGACGAGTCCCGTGAGCAGGTCACCACCACCACGTCATCCATCCTGGTCCGCGGAGAGGGACAGTAGCCATGAGCCCCAGCATCCACGAACTCAGCGCCGGCCAGGAGATCGGCAGCCGCACCGTCGAGGTCACCCGCGCCGACCTGGTCAAGTACGCCGGCGCCTCCGGTGACTTCAACCCCATCCACTGGAACGAAGCCTTCGCCACCAGCGTGGAACTGCCCGGCGTCATCGCCCACGGCATGTTCACCATGGGCTCGGCCGTCCAGCTGGTGACCGACTGGGCAGGCGACCCGGCCGCCGTCGTCGACTTCCAGACCCGCTTCACCAAGCCGGTCCTGGTCACGGACACCACCGGCACGGAGCAGCCCGGGGCCACCATCGAGGTGAGCGGCACCATTGGAAAGCTCGACGCCGAGGCCGGCACCGCACGCGTCGACCTCACCGTTGTCTCGGCCGGCCAAAAAGTCCTGATGAAGGCCCAGGCCGTCGTCAGGCTTTCCTGAGCGGGCCCGTTGACACCCAGGCAAGGCACAGGGGCAACAGTCACCGCCGGTGAAGTCACCCGCTGGCGCAACGCCGTGGTGGTGGCCTACGCCGCCAGCGGGCTGGCGTTTGCCTCCTGGGTGTCCCGCCTCCCGGCCATCCGGGACGCGCTGGACCTCACCCCGGGCAACGTGGGGGTACTCCTGCTCTGCATGACGCTCGGTTCCTTCGCGTCCGTTTCAGCCTCCGGGCTGATCGTGCTCCGCCTGGGTTCGAAGCGGACCATCCGGACCGGCAGCATCATGGTGGGCGTGGGCCTCCCCTGGCCACCCGGAACGGCATCGGTGACGACTACTTCGCTACGGCCGGGCGCTGGGTGGAAGCCGACTTCCGGCTGACCGACACTGCCGGTGAG
>NZ_JBNHFD010000158.1:0-3839 GCF_059089865.1 Arthrobacter sp. Y3221157 | reverse complement strand
ACGGCGGCCAGCAGCACGGCGCCGGCCGGATCGAACGCCTCGGCAGGCATCGCGGACGAATGCCGGAAGGGGCTCAGGTCCTGCAGCCACACCGGCAGCCCCAGCAGGTCCCCGAACTGGCCCAGTACCAGCCCCACGGCCAGGAATCCCCAGCCCACCGCACTGCTCCACCGCGACGCCAGCGCGAACACCAGCACCGTCACCGCGGGAAAGACCAGCGCCGCCGGAACATGGGCCAGTGCCGCCGCAAAGACGGTGCCCGCGCTGCTGCCCCCCGCCTGGGAAACGGTGAGCACAGCGGCCGCCGCAGCTCCCGCGGCGGCCGCGACCACCGTCGTGGTGATGACGGCGACGGCGAGCGTCCCGGCCAGCCACCGGAGGCGCGACGCCGGCACGGCCAGGAGCAGCTCGGCCCGCCCCTCGGCTTCTTCCGCCCTCAGCCGCAGCACCGCCTGGATTCCCGCGGCGGCCGCCAGTACCCCGACAATGCCGAGCATGGCCGTGGTGAACAGGTCCACCATGGCCGACTCCCCCGGAACCAGGCGGCCCATCAGTTCCATCAGTGCAGGGTTGCCGGCCAGTGCATCCCGGACCACCGGGCCCAGTCCGCCGGCCACGGCCCCCATCACCGCGGCGGTGAAGCACCAGCTGGCCACACTTCCGCGCTGCAGTCGCCACGCGAGCCCGGGCATCGACACCAGGCTGGAGCGCGCGTGCTCTGGACCCGACTCGTTGGCCGCGATATAGCTGGCACCCAGGTCCCGCCCCCGGCGCAGCACCACGGCCGCCGCCCCCAGGAGCACGGCGGCACCGGCCAGGACCAGCAGCGGCAGCGGATCGGCCTCCGTAAACGGCCGGATGCGCTGGCCCCAGCCAATCGGGGACAGCAGGGAGGGCCAGGCGGGGGTGACCTGCAGCGTTGAGAGATCGGCGGTGCCCAGGGCGTCGCCTGCCCCACGGACCATGTAGGCGGCACCCACCAGCGCTGCACCAGTTCCGTTGGCAGTGCGGGCGGACGGCATCACCTGGGCCACCACCGCCGCGGCGCCCATAAAGAACAATCCCACGGCACCCACGGCCGCCCCCGCCAGGAAGGAACCCTCAACCGGCAGGCCAGCCCCAGCGAAGCCACCGGCCACGGCCAGGGCGAGGACCACGTTGGCGGAGGTTCCAAGCAGCAGGGTGGCCTGCAGCGGCGCAGCCCGGGTGACGCCCGTGGAGCCGAGGAGTTCGAAGCGGCCCTGGTCCTCATCCGCCCGCGTTTGCCGGACCACCAGGAACGTGCCCATCAGCCCCGCCAGAACCGCGGTGAAGGAATAGCCCTGGAAGAACGTGACCGCGCCGGAGCTGATGCCGTCCGGGAGGCCGCGCAGGAACAGGAAAGCCGGGCTGGCGGCGGCCACGGCAATCAGGGCGGCCCGCTCATTGTCCGCCGCGAACTGGGTGGTGATGGCTGTGGCTGCGGCGTACCCCAGGCCGGCAATGCCCACGATCCACGCCGCCAGGATTGCCCGGTCACGCCGTGCCTGAAGCAGTGCCAGGCGCAGGACGGCGCCCATCAGAGCACCTGGCCCTGCTGGGCTTGGCTCTGCTGGGCCTGGCTCTGCTTGGCCTGGATCTGCGGGGCGGGCGTCTGGTCGCTGTAATGCCGCAGGAACAGCTCTTCCAACGACGGCGGCGCGGCCGTGATGCTGGTGACACCTGCCGATGCGAGCGCGTCCAGCACAGCACCAAGGTGGGCGGCGTCGGCGTCGAACTCGATGGCGTCCCCGTCTATCCGCACGTCATGGAAGCCCTGCAGGGCCGCCAGCACGTCCGGTTGCGCGGCTGCGGTGATCCGGAAACGGGTCCGGGTCAGGTGCCGTAGTTCGGCCAGGGTCCCGGACTCCACCGCGGTCCCGGTCCGGATGATGGTCACCCGGTCACACAGCTGTTCCACTTCCGCCAGGATGTGGCTGGACAGCAGCACCGTGGCCCCCTCGCCGGTGACCCGCCGGACATGCCGGCGGAAGACGGCGTCCATCACCGGGTCCAGGCCCGAACTTGGCTCATCCAGCAGGTACAGCCTGGCGCGGCGGGAAAACGCGGCGATCAGCGCTGCCTTTTGCCTGTTCCCCTTGGAATAGGTGCGGGCCTTCCGCCGCGGATCGAAGTCGAATTCCTCGATCAGCTGCCGGCGCAGGGTTTCGTCGGCCCCGCCGCGGAGCCCGGCCAGCAAGTCTATGACCTCCCCGCCGGACAGGTTAGGCCAGAGCGTCACGTCCCCGGGAACGTAGGCGACGTCCTGGTGCGCCCGGACCGGTTCGGCCCAGGGGTCGATCCCGAAAACCCTGGCGGTTCCGGAGCTGGGCTTGATCAGCCCCAGGAGGATCCGGAGGGTGGTGGACTTTCCGGCGCCGTTGGGCCCGAGGAAGCCGTGGACCTCGCCGGGCAGGACAGTCAGGTCCAGGCCTGCCAGCGCGGTGGTCCGCCCGAAGTTCTTCACAAGGCCGGAGGTGTGGACAACGGGGGTTGAATCTGCGTGCATGGGGGTTCCGTTCGTGGTCTCGCAGCTCACGCCCATGGCGGCTGCCAGGTACGTGCCGCAGGCGTGCATGGCTGCGGGCCGACCAGGCTTCCCGGCTCTCCGGTCCACATCATACAAGCGGCGGATGTGCCGCGGTAGAGGCCTTCGCAGCTGCCTCGAGACCCCCTGCAGCAGGGGGCCATGCGCCTAGAGTGGATGCAGACGGAAGGCGGCAACCATGACCGAACACCCGGCAACCGGCCTGGCCGGGACCGTCCTGGGCGGGCGCTACAGGGTGGACGAAGTGCTGGGCCACGGCGGGATGGGCAGCGTATACCGGGGGACCGACCAGGTTCTGGAGCGGCCGGTGGCGCTGAAGATTTTCCGCGACGACATCACCGACGCCAACGAGCTCGCGAGGCAGCAATCGGAGGCCCGGATGCTGGCGCAGCTAAACCACCATGGCCTCGTCACGCTCTTCGACACCGGCACGCTGGTCCGCGGGCAGCGCGAAGTGCCGTTCCTGGTCATGGAACTGGTTCAGGGAACAGACCTCCACCGGCAGCTGGCGGACGGGCCGTTGGCGGGTAACGACGCCGCGCGGCTGGGAGCCGAACTGGCCGAGGCACTGCACTACATCCACCAGCGCGGCGTGGTGCACCGGGACGTGAAGCCTGCCAACATCCTCCTCACCCGCTACGCGGCCGACGCCCCGCTCCGCCCCAAGCTCGCCGATTTCGGCATCGCGCGGATGCTCGACGGCGTCCGGGTCACCGCAACCAACATGGTCCCCGGCACGGCTGCCTACTTGAGTCCGGAGCAGGCAAGGGGCGACGCGGTGGGGCCGCCGGCTGATATTTATTCGCTGGGCCTTGTCCTGCTGGAAGCACTCACCGGGAGCGTGGCCTTTCCCGGACCGCCCATGGAAGCCGCCGTCGCCCGGCTCTCCCGCGGGCCGCACATCCCCGACGCCCTGGGGCCGCAGTGGACGTCACTGCTCACGGCCATGACGTCCATGAACCCGCAGGACCGGCCCACTGCGGCGGATGTGGCCGCAACGATGGGCGCCGCAGCCGGCTGGGCGCTTCCCGCCGAAGGGGCGAATGGTTCGACAGCCGCGGAGGCATCGTTTCCGGCAACCCGTGTCCTGGACGCGGGCGCTGCCCTGCCGCAACCGGCCAGCCCGGCAGCGGCTACCCGGCTTCCCCTTCTGCCGGAGCACCAGGCAACCAATGCCACCTCCTGGCGACAGCCCGCCTCATTGCAGATCGTCCCCGTCAACAGACCGGTGGAGCGTGCGGCACCGCCGGAAAGAATTGTCCCTCCCGTGGCA
>NZ_JBNHFD010000157.1:0-3869 GCF_059089865.1 Arthrobacter sp. Y3221157 | reverse complement strand
CACGAAATGGCTCACTTTTCGACCATCGCTGACATCGTTCCGTCCGCCGGCGGGATCACGGCGGCGCAGCTGCGCGCGGGCCTGGAGGAGATCCTGCCCCGGGACAAGCGGCCGCTGCAGTACTTCGTCCTCTCGGAACTTCCCGTGACCGGCGCCGGCAAGATCAGCCGCAACATGCTGCTGGACTGGGTCCACACGAACGACCGGCGGGTGCGGAACCTTGGCGGCTGAGCTGTTGCCGGCGGACCGCCAGCCGGTGATCATCGCCGCCAGGCGGACGCCGGTTTGCCGCACCAACGGGCCGCTGGGCAGGCTGCGGGCACACCACCTGCTGGCACCCGTGCTCCGGGAACTGCTGGCCGAAACCCGTACGGAACCGGCAGCCGTTGACGATGTGGTCATCGGAAACGCGGTGGGCGGCGGCGGGAACGTGGCACGCCTGGCACTGCTGGAGGCGGGGCTCCCGGTCAGTGTTCCGGGCATCACCGTTGACCGCCAATGCGGTTCGGGCCTGGACGCCATCGTCCTCGCTGCCCGGCTGGTGGCAGCCGGCGGCAGCCCCCTTTTCCTTGCCGGGGGAGTGGAAAGCACCAGTACGGCGCCCCTGCGCGCCCACCGGACGGACGACGGCGGCGCGGACTTCTACCGGCGCGCCCAGTTTGTGCCGGCGGATTTCGGCGATCCGGACATGGGCCCCGCCGCCGAAACGGTGGCCCAACGGTTCGGGATCAGCCGGGAGCGCCAGGATACCTTCGCGCTGGCAAGCCACCGCCGGGCGCTTTCTGCCGCGGATGCGGGGCATTTCGACGGCGAACTGGTGGCCCTGGAGACCGGCTCCGGGACTGTGTCGGCAGACGATGGCCCCCGCCGCGGCCTGACTCCCGCGGTGATGGCGAGGTTTCCGGCCGTCTTTGTCGACGGGGGAACCGTCACCGCCGGAAACTCCTGCTTCGATGCCGACGCCGCGTCCGCCGTCGTGATCACGTCCCTTGAACGGGCACGGGCAATGGGGGCCGCCGACGGCCTCGTGGTGCTCGGCACCGGCACCGCCGGCGTGCATCCGGAAATCCTGGGCGTGGGGGCTGCCACGGCGGCCCGCGATGCCCTGGCCGGTGCCGGCCGTGCCGCCGATGAGCTGGACTTCGTGGAATTCAACGAGGCCTTTGCTTCCCAGACCCTGGCATGCCTGGACCAGCTGGGCATCGCATCGGAAAGGGCGAACACCGACGGCGGTGCACTGGCCTTGGGCCATGCCTACGGGGCGTCCGGCGCGGTCCTGGTGACACGCCTGCTGGCGCAGGTCCGCCGGGCCGGGGCTCCGGGCAGCCTGGCCATGGCGATGATCAGCAGTGCCGGCGGGATGGGCACGGCTGCCCTGCTGGAATACCGGCGGCTCCAGGACGGCTAGGCCCTGGTTAGGGGCCGGAAACGCCTCAGTGTTCGGTTTCTTCGTCTGCTTCGCCCAGGCCCCGGGCTGCGAGCGCCTCGCCCGTCTGGCGGGCAAACGCCACGGAGGTGATAAACACGGGCAGGACGAGGGCGCGCGGATTGCGCTCCAGGCCCCGGGCGCGGGCGGAATCCCGGACGTCGGCGAAGGTGCCGGCGATATAGGGGACGCTGCGCAGCATGATGCCGATGGTCAGGGCGAAGCGTTCCGGGTCGGCGCCGAACCTTCTGAAGGGACCGGCGGCCTTGACCACACCGTCCAGGAGCTGCTGGACAGGCGTGGTGGCGGTCAGCAGGGACGCCGCCACTACGCAGACGAGGATATTCAGGACGATCCTGCCCGCCGTTGGGGCGCCCAGCTGCCACCACTGGAACAGGCCGATGACCAGCAGCACCGCAGCCAGCGGGCGGATGGCTGACCACAGCCGCTTCAGGCCTGCGCCGGTCAGCAGGAACAGGCCGCAGAGTCCCGCGACCATCGCGGCGGAGACGAGCCAGTCCTGGATCATGAAGGTGGTCAGGCCGCAGATGACCACCAGGAGGAATTTCAGCACCAGGGGTGACCGGTGAATGAATGAGTTCCCGGGCACATAGTTGGCGAGCAGAAAGCCGTGCCCCCTCATCGGATGCCCGGCTCCCTGGTGTGCAGACCGGCCATGCACAGGGTGCGGTAGGCCGCCACGGCCTGGGCGGGGGTGCCGTCGAACATTATTCTTCCCTTGTCGACAACGAGCACCCGGTCCATCTCCAGGGCCAGCTCGAGGTCATGGGTGGACATGATGATTTGCTGGTCAAGGCCAGCCAGGGTTCGGCGCAGCAGTTCGCGGTTGCGGAGATCCAGGAGGGTGGACGGCTCGTCCAGGACCAGCACGGCGGGCTCGACGGCGAGGACGGCTGCGAGGGCCAGCAGCTGCCGCTCGCCGCCGGACAGTTCGTAAATGCTCTGGTCCGCCAGGTGCAGCAGACCCAGCCGGTCCAGGGCGCTTTCCGCCAGCCTGCGCCGCTCCGCACCGTTCTTCACGGACCGGCGCAGGGAGAGCTCCACGTCCTCCCGGCCCGTGGGCATGACCAGCTGGGAGAGCGGATCAGTGAAGACGAACCCGACGTTGCGCCGTACTTTGCGGACGGCACGTACTGTATCGTCGCCGTCGACCGTTACGCTGCCCGTGGTTGGCTGGACGAGCCCGTTGACCAGGCGCAGGAGCGTGGACTTTCCGGATCCGTTGGCGCCGATGACGCCTACGCGGCGTTCGGTCAGCTGCAGGTTCACGCCGTCCAGGAGGACCTTTGGTTCCGGGAGGTGGTCCACCGGAACGGTGACGGCTGCCTGGTCAAAGGTCACGTTGGGCATGGAGTGGAAATCCTAGGCGTTTGCGGGCTGCTGGGCGTTCCGCTTTACCCGGCGCACCAGGATGTCCGGGAAAGCGCGGTGCAGGGCGACGGCGATGAGGGCAGCAAGGACGTTCTTGATGATGTCGCCGGGGTAGAACACCACATCGCTCAGGAAGGCCTGCCCCCAGGTGGCTTTGGTGTTCAGCACGATGCCGGCGATGCCCAGCGAGTGCACAACCAGCACGCTGGTGACCGTTGCGGAGAGGAACAGCCACAGTGCCCGGGCCTTGATGGTCCGCCGGATGACGATGGTGGCGAGCCATCCCACAATTCCGGCGGCGATGGGGAAGGCGATGATGTAGCCGGCGGACGGGCCGGCGAGGATGCCCAGGCCGCTGCGTCCCTGGCTGAAGATGGGCAGGCCGGCGAGGCCCAGGAGAACATAGAGCCCGACGGCGGCGAAGCCCCGCCCGGGGCCGAGCACCAGGCCGGTCAGCATGACGGCGAGCGTCTGGAAGGTGATGGGGACGCCGAAGCCGTTGACGGCAAGTCCGGGAACCAGCGCCGAGCCCGCCACCAGGGCGGCGAAGACGGCGATCAGCCCCAGGTCGGTGGCGTTCCAGCGGCGGCGGCCGGTGATCAATGTTTTTGTTCCGGCGGTGTCGGTGTTGCTCATGGCGGTCCTGTCGGGGTTGTACAAGCGGAATCTAATGTACAGCCGACGCTACCTGGGAGGAACACCGGGCATTTTGTAGGGGCCCTACTAAGCCCGGTACCGGCCACTGCGCGCTGGGCACAATTTCGGTTCAGACTATGGCTGCACTAGACGTCCTTTTTCTTCGCCAGCGCGATGGCCTCCTTCTGGCGTGCGCGGTCGAGGGCACGGTAGACGGTGGAGCGCCCCACCGAAAACAGTTCCACCAGCTCGGACGTAGTGTGTTCACCTTTGCCGTGCAGTTCGACCAGGAGGGCTTCTTGTTTCGGGGAAAGCTTCCAGGGTGTTTCATAGAGTGTGTAAGGGTCCGGTCTCTAACTAGGGTTTGACCTGCGGTTTTACCCTTGAAAGGACGGGCCCTCTTGGCCGAAATCAG
>NZ_JBNHFD010000156.1:0-3925 GCF_059089865.1 Arthrobacter sp. Y3221157 | reverse complement strand
CGCTGTCCGCCAGCTGGCCGGGCTCGGCACGGTTGCCCTGGCCTTCCCGACGGCGTCAGTGGCCGATGTCGCGGCCGTCGCCGAAGGCGCAGCGCTTGGCGCCTATTCCTTCACTGAGTTCCGGTCCGCCAAGGACGGCCTGAAGGATCCGGTCTCGAAGGCCATCGTCTTCACCGATGTGGCCGACCAGAAGGAACTTGACGCCGCCTTGAAGCGCGCCGCCCTGATCGGCCGGGCGGTCAACGCCACCCGCTCGCTGGTGAACACCCCGCCCAGCCACCTGTACCCGGAAACGTTCGCCGAGGCCGCCAAGGACCTGGCCAAGGGCCTTCCCGTCAAGGTGACGGTCTGGGACGAGAAGCGGCTGGAAAAGGAAGGCTTCGGCGGCATCATGGGCGTCGGCAAGGGTTCCTCCCGCCAGCCCCGCCTGGTCAAGGTGGAGTACTCCCCTGCCCGGGCCACGGCGAAGATCGCCCTGGTGGGCAAGGGCATCACCTTCGACACCGGCGGCATCTCCATCAAGCCTGCCCTCGGCATGGGCGACATGAAGAGTGACATGGCGGGCGCCGCCGTCGTCCTTAATACTGTGCTTGCCCTCGCCGGGCTGGGCCTGCCGGTCAAGGCGACCGCGTGGTTGTGCATTGCCGAGAATATGCCCTCGGGTGCCGCCTCACGGCCCGCCGACGTGCTGACCATGTTCGGCGGGAAGACCGTGGAGGTCCTGAACACCGACGCCGAAGGCCGCCTGGTCATGGCGGACGGCATCGTGGCGGCAAGCCGCGAATACCCGGACGCCATTATCGACGTCGCCACCCTGACGGGCGCCCAGCTGATCGCCCTGGGAAACCGCACGGCGGGCATCATGGGCTCGGAAGCCGTCACCACGGCCCTCAAGGCCGCGGCCGACCGCGCCGGGGAACTGGTCTGGCCGATGCCGCTGCCGGAGGAACTGCGCCCCAGCCTCGACTCCCAGGTTGCGGACCTGGCCAACATCGGCGAACGCCACGGCGGCATGATGACCGCAGCCGTCTTCCTGCAGGAATTCGTGGGCAAGGACAAGGACGGCGCACAGATCCCCTGGGCCCACATCGATATCGCCGGTCCGTCCTTTAACAACGGCAGCCCGTACGGCTACACGCACAAGCAGGGCACGGGCTGCACGGTCCGGACCCTGGTGGCCTACGTTGAGGACATCCTGGCGGCCGCCTGACGCATCCGGCTTGTGCCGCGCGGCGTTGTGGCACGGGGTGATCCCTCGGCCACAATGCTGCGTGACACTCGACACAAAGCGCTCCCCAAACACTGTGCCAAGGTGGAGCATGGATAAGTGGTTCGCTAAGGTGAACCACGGTAGTCACAAATGCAAGAGAGTTGCCCTGCTGACATAATCACGGCAGTGCAAGTTCCAAGACCAGATGATGCGCGCAGAAACGCGTCATCGTTCACGCGAGGGAGCGTTTAAGTGGCCGATCAGGCAACTGCGCAAGAATTCGACATCCTGGTACTCGGTGGCGGCAGCGGCGGATACGCTGCGGCGCTGCGGGCAGTACAGCTTGGCCTCACCGTCGGCCTCGTGGAAAAGGCAAAGCTGGGCGGCACCTGCCTCCACAACGGCTGCATCCCCACCAAGGCCCTCCTGCACTCCGCAGAGTTGGCCGACCACGCCCGTGACTCCGCCAAGTACGGCGTCAACGTCACCTTGGACAGCATCGACATCAACGCCGTCAACGCGTACAAGGACGGCATTATCGCCGGCAAGTACAAGGGCCTCCAGGGCCTGATCAAGTCCAAGGGCATCACCGTCATCGAGGGTGTTGGCAAGCTCCAGGGCACCGACACCGTCGTAGTAAACGGCACCGCCTACAAGGGCAAGAACATCATCCTGGCTACGGGCTCCTACTCCCGCACGCTGCCCGGACTCGAAATCGGCGGCAAGGTCATCACCTCCGACCAGGCCCTCACCATGGACTACATCCCCAAGAGCGCCATCATCCTGGGCGGCGGCGTCATCGGCGTCGAATTCGCCTCGGTCTGGAAGTCATTCGGCGTGGACGTCACCATCGTCGAAGGCCTGCCCTCGCTGGTCCCCAACGAGGACGCCACCATCATCAAGAACTTCGAGCGTGCGTTCAAGAAGCGCGGCATCAAGTTCTCCACCGGCGTGTTCTTCCAGGGCGTCGAGCAGAACGAAAACGGCGTCAAGGTCACCCTGGTGGACGGCAAGACGTTCGAGGCAGACCTCCTCCTGGTTGCCGTGGGCCGCGGCCCCGTCACCGCCAACCTCGGATACGAGGAAGCCGGCATCACCATCGACCGCGGCTTCGTCATCACCAACGAGCGCCTGCATACCGGCGTGGGCAACATCTACGCAGTGGGCGACATCGTTCCCGGCGTCCAGCTGGCGCACCGCGGCTACCAGCAAGGCATCTTCGTCGCCGAGGAGATCGCCGGCCTGAAGCCCGTGATCGTCGAGGACATCAACATCCCCAAGGTCACCTACTCCGAGCCTGAAATCGCCACCGTGGGCTACACCGAAAAAGCCGCCAAGGAGAAGTTCGGCGAGGACCAGGTACAGACCCAGGAATACAACCTCGCCGGCAACGGCAAGAGCTCCATCCTGGGCACGTCCGGCCTGGTCAAGCTTGTCCGGCAGAAGGACGGCCCCGTTGTGGGCGTCCACATGATCGGCGCACGCATGGGCGAACAGGTGGGCGAGGCCCAGCTGATCGTGAACTGGGAAGCCTACCCGGAGGATGTGGCCCAACTGGTGCACGCACACCCCACCCAGAACGAGTCCCTGGGCGAAGCCCACCTGGCACTCGCGGGCAAGCCGCTCCACGGCTGATTTTCCGCAGCACCATGGAGCCTGGTGCACCCGGCATGGAAACCCCGGGGCACCAGGCTCAAAATCAGGCAGCATTCAATCGCACTAAAGATCAATAAGGAGAACGGGGACGACATGTCTGAATCCGTTAACTTGCCCGCCCTCGGTGAGAGCGTCACCGAAGGAACCGTCACCCGCTGGCTCAAGCAGGTAGGTGACCGGGTAGAGGTGGACGAGCCGCTGCTCGAGGTTTCCACCGACAAAGTAGACACTGAAATCCCCTCTCCTGTAGCTGGCGTGATTGAGGAAATCCTGGTGGCCGAAGACGAGACTGCCGAGGTAGGCGCACCCCTGGTGCGCATCGGCGACGGCTCCGACGGCGGTTCGGCTGCCTCGGCAGAAGAAGCTCCGGCCGCTGCCCCGGCCGAAGAGGCACCGGCACAGGAAGCCCCTGCCCAGGAAGCTGCGGCACCTGAAGCTCCCGCTGCCGCACCGGCCGCGGAAGCACCGGCCGGCGGCGGCGAAGGCCACGAAGTCACCCTCCCCGCCCTGGGCGAGAGCGTCACCGAAGGCACCGTCACCCGCTGGCTCAAGGCCGTAGGCGACAACGTCGAGGTTGACGAGCCCCTGCTGGAGGTCTCCACCGACAAGGTGGACACCGAAATCCCGTCCCCGGTGGCCGGTACCCTCCAGGAAATCCGCGTCAACGAGGATGAGACCGCGGCAGTTGGTTCCGTTCTGGCCGTCATCGGCTCCGGCGCCGGTGCTGCTGCCGCGGAGGCTCCGCAGGCTGCTCCGGCCGCCCCCGCCAAGGAGGCTCCCGCCCAGGAAGCCCCGAAGGAAGAGGCCCCCAAGCCCGCACCTGCACCCGAAGCTCCGAAGGAAGAGGCTCCGCAGCAGGCAGCACCCGCCCCGGCAGCAGCCGAAGCCCCGTCCGCAGGAGGCGAGTCCGGCTACGTCACGCCCCTGGTCCGCAAGCTTGCCAACCAGCACGGCGTGGATATCGCCTCCCTCTCCGGCACCGGCGTCGGCGGCCGCATCCGCAAGCAGGACGTCATCGCCGCTGCCGAGGCCAAGGCAGTCCCACACCGATTCCTGGCC
>NZ_JBNHFD010000155.1:0-3966 GCF_059089865.1 Arthrobacter sp. Y3221157 | reverse complement strand
GTGCGGTTTCCTTCTGCAGCCGTTCGTACCAGTCCGGGGCGCGGCGGCGCACGTTCAACCCGCCCGGCAGCACCCCGGCCCGCTTCAAACTCGTCGCAACGCAGTTCTCCATCACGGACCAGATCTGCAGCAGCCCGGCCCGGATCTCCTCCTCGTCCCGGGAAGCTTTCTCATTGAGCAGCATCACATCGGCGATGCCCAGCCCGGTGTCCCGGCAATGCGCCAAAAGTTCCGCCGCGGTCCGGAACGGCAACGGCAGCTCCTGCTTGGAGGCCTCCAGTTCCTGCTGCGCCGCGTCCTCTTCGCCCTCCCGGACGATGAACCCGCCACCGACCGAGAAGAACGTCGCCGCATGCAGCACCTCCCCGGCCGCGTCCGTGACCGTGAACGTCATCCCGTTCGTGTGCCGGGGCAGCACCGTCAACGGCCGCAGCACCATATCCCCCACCCCGTACGGCAACGGCAACCCCTCCCCACCGGCACCGGCAAGGTTCAGGATCCCGGTCTCCGCGATCGAGGCAAGCCGTTCCTCCACCTCCCCGGGCAGGATCAGTTCCGGATGGAACCCCTCCAACCCCAACAGCACCGCGGTCATCGTCCCGTGCCCGTGCCCGGTCGCCGCCAACGACCCGTACAGATCCACCCGCAACGAAGCCACATCCGTCAGCCTGCCGGAAGCCTTCAGCTCCTCAGCGAACACAGCAGCAGCCCGCATCGGCCCCACAGTATGCGAGCTCGAAGGGCCAATGCCAATAGAGAAAAGGTCGAATACGCCAACAGCCATGGTGGGAATCCTTACTAGATGTGTATCGGGCGGTAGAGCGTCACTAAGGCGACATGGGCACGAGGTGCCGGCGGACCCGGACCCAGCCACGAGTCAGGACAGAGGTGCAATACCGGGGTAGAGGGGGTGGGCCTTTGCGAGTGCGTCGACGCGGTGACGCAGCCCGGAAAGGTCGGCGCCGGCGTCGGCCGTCAAAGCCTCGGCGATGATGTCCGAAACCTCGCGGAAGGCGTCCTCGCCGAAGCCACGGGTCGCAAGGGCGGGGGTGCCGATGCGCAGGCCGGAGGTGACCATGGGCGGGCGGGGGTCGAACGGGACGGCGTTGCGGTTGACGGTGATGTCGATCGCGGCGAGCCGGTCTTCGGCCTGCTGGCCGTCGAGTTCGCAGTTCCGCAGGTCCACCAGGACCAGGTGCACGTCGGTGCCGCCGGACACCACGGTGATGCCCTTGGCGGCAACGTCGGGCTGGACCAGGCGTTCGGCGAGGATCCGGGCGCCGGCCAGGACGCGTTCCTGGCGTTCCTTGAACTCGGGGGACGCGGCGATCTTGAACGCCACGGCCTTCCCGGCGATCACGTGCTCCAGGGGGCCGCCTTGCTGGCCCGGGAACACAGCGGAGTTGATTTTCTTGGCGATGTCAGCGTCGTTGGTGAGGATGATGCCGCCGCGCGGACCGGCGAGGGTCTTGTGCGTGGTGGACGTGACCACGTGGGCGTGCGGCACGGGGGAGGGGTGCAGCCCCGCGGCGACCAGCCCGGCGAAGTGGGCCATGTCCACCATGAGGTAGGCACCTACCGAGTCGGCGATCCGGCGGAACTCCGCGAAGTCCAGCTGCCGGGCGTAGGCGGACCAGCCGGCCACGATCAGCGCCGGCTTGTGCTCCTGGGCCAGGCGCTCCACTTCGGCCATGTCCACTGTGTGGGTGTCCTCGCGGACACCGTAGGGCACCACCTTGTAGAGCTTGCCGGAGAAGTTGATCTTCATGCCGTGGGTCAGGTGCCCGCCGTGGGCGAGGTTCAGGCCCATGATGGTGTCGCCGGGCTTGATCAGCGCGTGCATGACCGAGGCGTTCGCCTGTGCACCGGAGTGGGGCTGCACGTTGGCGAATTCCGCGCCGAAAAGGGCCTTGATCCGGTCGATGGCGAGCTGTTCGATGACGTCCACGTGCTCGCAGCCACCGTAGTAGCGTTTCCCGGGGTAGCCTTCGGCGTACTTGTTGGTCAACACGGAGCCCTGCGCCTGCATGACTGCCACGGCGGTGTGGTTCTCCGAGGCGATCATCTCCAGGCCGTGGCGCTGGCGGCCCAGTTCGTCGTCGATCTTTGCCGCGATCTCCGGGTCCAGGGCGGACAGGTCCGCGTTCAGGCTCGGCGACTCCACCTGCTGGAACACCGCTGTCCCCGCTGCGGCGCTCACAGTTCGCCGCCGTTCGCTGCGGCGTATTCCTCGGCGGACAGGAGCGGGCCTTCCTCGGTCACGGCCACCTTGAACAGCCAGCCGGCGCCGTAGGGATCGGTGTTGATCAGGGCGGGGTCGGCAACCACGCCGTCGTTGATTTCGACGACCTCGCCGGTCACCGGGGCGTAGAGGTCGGACACGGACTTGGTGGATTCCACCTCGCCGCAGGTTTCGCCGGCGGTCACGGTGGAACCGACCTCTGGCAGGTCCACGTAGACGATGTCGCCCAGGGCGTCGGCGGCGACGGCCGAAATGCCGATTCCCACCGGACCCGACCCATCCGCGGCAACCCACTCGTGCTCGGCGGAGTACTTCAGTTCAGCAACGACTTTGCTCATGTGTTTTTCCTTTGCTTGCTAAGTCTTGGTGGTTTACTTTTGGCGTTTGTAGAAGGGGAGTTCGACCACTTCGAAGCGTTCGGGCCTGCCGCGGAGGTCGATGTCCAGGACGGTGCCGGGGGCGGCGTATTCGACGGCGACGTAGGCCATGGCCACCGGGTAGCCGAGGGTGGGGCTGGGCTGGCCGGAGGTCACCTCGCCCACCAGGGTGCCGTCCTGGAGGACCGGGTAGTGCGCGCGGGCCGCACGCCGTCCGGTGCCCCTGAGGCCCACGAGCTTTTGGCCCATGGTGGAGCCGACGCCGGCGGCCTTGATCGCTGCCAGCGCCTCCTTGCCCACGAAGTCGCTTTCCTTGGCCAGGGAAACTACCGGACCGAGTCCCGCCGCATAGGCGTTGACGTGGCGCGAGAGTTCGTTGCCGTAGAGGGGCATCCCGGCCTCGAGGCGCAGCGAATCCCGTGCGGCAAGGCCGGCGGGGACCAGCCCGTGCTCTTCGCCGGCAGCCAGCAGTGCCTCCCAGAGCGCGGGTGCGTCCACATTGGGAATGTAGATTTCGAAGCCGTCCTCGCCGGTGTAGCCCGTGCGGGCAATCAGCAGCTCCTGGACAGAGCCGTTGACCGCGAGGCCGGCCTCCACCGCGGCGTAGTACTTCAGCTCACGGACCAGGGCCTGCTGGTCAGCCGGGACGAGCTTCAGCAGGATGGCCTGGGCTGCCGGGCCCTGCACGGCGATCAAGGAAGTCTCCGCGGAAGCATCCTCAACCTTCACGTCGAAACCGGCGGCGCGCTCAAGCAGCGCAGCCACAACCGCCTTGGCGTTGCCGGCGTTGGGGACCACCAAGTACCGGTCCTCGGCACGGCGGTAGGTGATGATGTCGTCGATGATGCCGCCGTCGGCGTCACAGATCAGCGAGTACTTGGCCTTGCCCACGGCCACCGCGGACAGCTTTCCGGCAAGGGCATAGTCCAGGAAGGCTGCCGCCTCGGGGCCGGTGACCCAGACTTCGCCCATGTGGGAGAGATCGAACAGGCCGGCTGCGTTGCGGACGGCGTGGTGTTCGGCCAGTTCGGAGTTGTATTTGAGGGGCATCTGCCAGCCGCCGAAGTCCGTGAAGGAGGCGCCGGCCTTCTTGTGTTGCTCGTAGAGAGCTGTGTAGTTCTCAGTCATGGGCATGTCCTTAGTTTTCGAAGTCTTCGAGGGGAGGGCAGGAGCAGATGAGGTTGCGGTCGCCGGCGGCGCCGTCGATCCGGCCCACGGGCGGGAAGTACTTGTCCTGCCGGAGCGAGGCCACGGGGAAGGCGGCCTGTTCCCGCGGGTAGGCGCGGTCCCAGTCCGAGGACACGACGGCGGCTGCCGTGTGCGGTGCCCGGCGCAGCGGCGAGTCGG
>NZ_JBNHFD010000154.1:0-3971 GCF_059089865.1 Arthrobacter sp. Y3221157 | reverse complement strand
ACGCGCTCGCGGGGCCCCCGCCGAGGCGCTCCCGGAGGGGCCCGGCGGCGAGCAGGTCGGAGCCCGCGCCGCCGTGCCGCGCCTGCTCGTCCTCGCGCGCACCCTCGGACTCGGCCACGTCGCCTGCGTCCGCCACGGAACGGTCCGAGTGGAAGGCCAGGGGGCCCAGGGCTTTGCGGATTGCGGCAGGTGCGGCTGCGGCGCCGGTCCTGCCCTTGTTGCGGCGCACCCCTTCATCGCTCGCAAAGCCCAGCAGCACCGCGGGCCTGGCGGAGGTTCCGGAATCGCCGGTACCGGTGAAGGGCACCACCGCCTGCCACCAGCGGCGGTGTTCGGGGGCATCGCCGTCGAACCTTCCCGTCCAGGGCTGGGGCGGGACATCGACGGAAGGTTTCACGGAAGCCATGCCTCCAGCTCACCGCATGCGGGAGGCGAAAACCAGCAGCGCCGCCGCGGTGGTGTCTGGAATGCAAGAAAGCGACTCCCGGCGCTGCCGGGCCTAAGTGCAGGGGCTATGGTGGAGCAAGCCCTCCCGGGACCGCACTACGTTGCCTGCGCCGGACCGGCGCAACGAACAGGCCGGAGAACAGCACGTGTTTGAAGCCCCCAGTATCCTGTTTGCCGCGGCAGGCCTGGCGGTGTTTACCGCCGCTGTGTTGCCCAAACTGCTGCGCAACATGCCGTTTTCGATGCCCATGGTTTTCCTTGGCGCGGGGATGGCGGCCTTTGCCTTGATTCCTACTCTGCCTGACCCGGACCCCCTGGCCCACGGCGACTTTGCCTTGCACCTTTCCGAGCTCTGTGTGATCATCTCGCTGATGGGTGCCGGACTGGCGCTGGACCGGCCATTGGGCCGCAGAAGCTGGTCCACCACCTGGCGGCTGCTGGGAGTCGCCATGCCGCTGTGCATCGTGCTCCTCACAGCGCTCGGGATGGGGTTCCTGGGGCTGGGCCTGGGCGCCGCCCTGCTGGTGGCCTCGAGCCTCGCCCCCACGGACCCTGTCCTCGCCTCGGAGGTCCAGGTGGGTGAACCGGCGGATAACGACGACGATGCCAACCAGGAGGACGAGGTGCGGTTTGGCCTCACCTCCGAAGCCGGCCTTAACGACGGCCTGGCGTTTCCCTTCGTGTACCTGGCCATTGCCGTCAGCATCGCCGGTTCAGATCCGGCGGTATGGTTTCCGCAGTGGTTTGGCCTGGACGTGCTGTGGCGACTGGCCATCGGCCTGCTCCTGGGCTTCCTCACCGGCAAGCTGTTGGCCCGGGTCTTCTTTTCGGCCCGGAAGGAAAGCCTGCGGCTCTCCAACCACTCAGAGGGGTTCGTCGCCCTGGCCGCGACCTTCCTGGCGTACGGGCTGGCCGAGATGGTGGAGGGCTATGGGTTCATCGCCGTGTTCGTCTGCGCCGTCACCATCAGGGCCGCGGAGCACACGCACGGCTACCACCGCGTGCTGCACTCCTACGTGGAGCAGTTGGAACGGCTCCTGACGGTGGTCATCCTGGTCCTGCTCGGTGGTGCCATCGCGCGGGGCCTCCTGGCCGGGATGGGGATGGCGGAGGTGCTGGTGGCGCTGGTGTTCCTGCTGCTGGTCCGCCCGCTGGCCGGCTGGCTGGGACTGATGGGCGGGAAGACCGGCCCGCGGGAACGGATAGCCCTGTCGTTCTTCGGCATCCGCGGCATCGGCTCCCTGTACTACCTCTCCTACGCACTGGGCAAGGGCGAGTTCTCAGACCAGGGGGAGTGGCTCTGGGGCTTCGTCGGGCTGGTGGTGGCCATGTCCATCGTCATCCACGGCGCCACCACCTCGCCGCTGATGAACCGGCTGGACCGGCTGCGGGAAAAGAAAGCCCGCGCAGTGTTGGGGGACGAAGGCCTGGCCCCCAACACGCCCGTGTAGGGCTACATTCCCAGGGCTGCCTCGATGGGACCTACGGCGAAGAACAAAAGGAATGCTCCGGCCACGGCCCACATCAGCGGGTGGATGTTTTTCACCCGGCCCTGGACAGTGCGGATCAGCACGTAGGCGATGAAGCCGGCGCCCAGGCCGTTGGCGATGGAGTAGGTGAAGGGCATCAGGGTGAAGGTCAGGAAGGCGGGGATGGCGATGCCCCAGTCCTGCCAGTCGATCTTGCCCACCTGGGACACCATCATGAAGCCCACCACCACCAGTGCGGGTGCCACGGCCTCGAACGGGACCAGGTTGATCAGCGGGGTAAAGAACATGGCCACCAGGAACAGCAGGCCCGTGACAATCGATGCGATGCCTGTCCGGGCGCCCTCGCCGATGCCGGCGCCGGCCTCGACGTAGATCTGGTTGGAGGACACGGACGCGCCGCCGCCAACAATGGCACCCAGCGCATCCACCTGGAGGACGCGGTCC
This sequence comes from Arthrobacter sp. Y3221157, assembly GCF_059089865.1. Lineage (NCBI taxonomy): Bacteria > Bacillati > Actinomycetota > Actinomycetes > Micrococcales > Micrococcaceae > Arthrobacter > Arthrobacter sp. Y3221157. Next base: position 1,590 of record NZ_JBNHFD010000154.1, on the reverse strand, counting down.
ACGTCCGGAATGTTGCCGTGCTCGTCCACGGTGCCTGCTTCATTGGCCAGGCCCACCATGGTGCCCATGGCATCGAAGAAGATGCTGAGCAGGATGACGAAGGCCAGCAGCGTAGCCGCCACGAAGCCCAGGCGTTCGAACGCGCCGAAGGGGTTTGCCTTGCCGATCAGGGAAAGGTCCGGTGCGGCCCACCCCGAGAACGTGGGGGCCACCAGGGACCACCCCTCGGGGTTGTATTCCTTGCCCGGAACCACGCTGGGGCCGATGCGCAGCGTCTGTTCCAGGATGACGGAGATGACCGTCGAGGAGATGATGCCGATCAGGATGGCGCCTTTGACCTTGCGCACCACCAGCGCGATGGTCAGGACCAAACCGAAGACGAACACCGCCGTCGGCCAGCCCAGGAGCTTGCCGTCAAAGCCCAGGCCCACCGGGACGGTTGTTCCGGCCACGTCCGGGATACGCCGGACAAAGCCCGCGTTCACGAGCCCGATCAGGGCGATGAACAGGCCGATCCCCACCACGATGGCGGTCTTGAGCCCGTCCGGCACGGCCTTGAAGACGGCGGTCCGGAATCCCGTGAGGACCAGGATCAGCATGGTCACGCCGGACAGGACCACCAGTCCCATCATGTCCGGCCACGTCAGCCCTGGGTTGGTGGCCACGGTGACGGCAACGAAGGCGTTGACGCCCAGGCCGGTGGCAAGGGCGAAGGGATGCTTGGCCCAGGCACCCATCAGGATGGTCAGGATGCCCGCAATGAACGCCGTCACCGCTGCAACCGCCGGGAACCCAAGCGTGGTGCCAGTGGAATCGGGGCCCGAGAGGATCAGCGGGTTCAGCACCACGATGTAGCTCATGGCGAAGAAGGTGGCGAAGCCGCCGCGGATTTCGCGGGAGAGGTTGGAACCGCGCTCGGTGATCTTGAAATACCGGTCCAGGGCAGAGCCTTGCTTAAGCATTAGTCCTCCGGGGGAGTATGTGGGGATAACTGCATCCTATGGCGGCGGCGGCGGAGGGCCCGGCAAATTCCCCTAGTCTGTAAGGAAGCCAACACAAGGAGCAGTCCCGCATGCGCCCCATCCGCCGTCCGCTGAGCTTCCTGCTCGGTTTCCTCGTCTTTGCCGCCGCAGTGCTGGGCCTGGCCGGTCCGGCCGCGGCCCACGACGCCGCAGAGTCCAGCAGCCCGGCGCAGGGCGCATCGGTTCCCGCCCCGCCGGAACAGGTGTCGGTGACCTTCAGCAACAACCCGCTGGGTATTGGCGCGTCCTTCTCCGTGAAAGACGCCTCTGGCACGGAATGGGCGGACGGGCAGGTCCAGATCGTTGACAACGTGGTATCCCAGAAGCTCCGGCCTGGCGGGCCCGCGGGCGCGTACACCGTTTCGTGGCGGGTGGTCAGTTCGGATTCACATCCCATCGAGGGTACCTTCGGCTTCACCGCGGCCGGTGCTGCAGCGGGGACGGCTGAGGCCACGGGCCCGACGGCGGCTGATATAGTTGGCTGCGATCGGATTGTCGCTGGGTTCGAGGAGCAGGCCCACCGAACTAGCGTCCGCGCCGGGGTCCTTGATGATGAACAGGTTGTACT
>NZ_JBNHFD010000153.1:0-4011 GCF_059089865.1 Arthrobacter sp. Y3221157 | reverse complement strand
CCTGGTCACCAGTCCGCCCGCGGCGTAGAACCAGTTGCCGGGCTTGCTGAAGGCCCGGATCCGAAGGAACACCTCACCGGCCCAGGGATCGTCCCAGCCACCGCCGGCCGCCACCAGCTGCCGTTCGGCGTAGATCTCGTTGAGGCGGGCAGTCAGCCGTTCGGACAGGCGGCGGGAGTTGGCGAACACGATGGTCGACTGGTTGGCCAGCACCAGGTCAACGATTTTCTCCTCCACGTGCGGCCAGATGGAGGCCTGCGGCTGGAGCCCGGAGGCCGGGCCGGAATCGAAAGCCCCGGCAGCGCCCTGGAGATCGGACATGTCCTCCACCGGCACGGACACCGTAAGGTCCCAGTTCTTCTTCGCGGGCGGGGCCACGATTTCCACAGGCGCCGAACCGGCCAGGAACTGGGCCACCAGCTCCCGGGGCTCCACCGTGGCCGAGAGCCCAATCCGCTGGGCAGGCTTGGGCAGCAGGGCATCGAGCCGTTCGAGCGACACGGCAAGGTGTGCGCCGCGTTTGGTTCCCGCCACCGCATGGACCTCGTCGATGATGATGGTGTCCACCTCGGTGAGGGTTTCCCGGGCCCTGGAGGTGAGCATCAGGAACAGCGACTCCGGGGTGGTGATGAGGATGTCCGGCGGGTTGCTCAGCAACGCACGCCGGTCCGCCGCGGTGGTGTCCCCGGACCTGACGCCCACGGTGATCAGGGGCGCCGGAAGATCCAGGCGCTTCGCGGTCTGGGTGATGCCGATCAGCGGGGAACGCAGATTCCGCTCGACGTCGACGCCCAGGGCTTTCAGCGGCGAGATGTAGAGGACGCGGGTCTTGCGCTTCGGGGCCCGGAGCGTCCTGCCCTTCTCCGGGCGCTTGGACGCAGCCGGCGCCGCATCCTCGACCACCGGCAGCTCCGGGGCGGCAGTGGCGGAGCTGAGCAGCCGGTCCAGGGCCCAGAGGAAAGCGGCGAGGGTCTTGCCGGAACCGGTGGGCGCCACCACCAGGGCATGCGAACCGGAGGAGATGGCGTTCCAGGCCCCGGCCTGGGCAGGGGTTGGTTCGGAGAAAGCACCCAGGAACCAGTCGCGGGTTGCCCTGCTGAACCGGGCCATGGGCGCAGCGTCGGCTGGACGCCTGCCGCCCCGGGAACGCTTTTCCTGGTTCATGCCTCCATCATGCCCCAGGCCCCCGACAGGACCGCCGGCGCCCGCGGAACCAGGGCTCAAACCTTCTTGTCCTGCGGCAGGTCCCTGGTGGCCGGGCCTTCCAGCAACGTTCCATCGCTGGTGAACCGGGAGCCGTGCAGGGGGCAGTCCCAGGTCCTTTCGTTGTCGTTCCAATGCACGATGCCGCCCAGGTGGGTGCAGACGGCCGACAGCTTGCAGGTGGTCCCGTCAACTGTGGAGACGGCCACCGGGCGGGTCCCTTCGCGGTACACCTGGCCCTCGCCTTCGGCCGGAACAACGGGCGCGGCCGCCGGAAGGTCCTTGTCCCGTTTCAGTACCCTTGTGCCTTCCGTCTTCAAGCCCTCCGCCGCCAGCTGCCCCCACCCGGAGGCGAGCTTGGCTGCCACGCCAGCGTTGAGGGCGACGGCGGAGAACGCCCCGGACGGGGACGTGACCCGGTGGTGGATCGTGTCCGCCCAGGACACATTGCCGCCCAGGATGTCGGCGGAAATCGCCAGCGCGGCGGCGACGGAGTTGGTCATGCCCCACTTGTTGTACCCGGTCCCGAAGTAGACATGCCCCCTGCCGCGGGGAAGCTTGCCGAAGAACGGCATCAGGTTGGTGGCCATGTAGTCCTGCGCGGACCAGGCGTGCGTGGTCCTTGCGCCCGGATAGTGCTGCCGTGTCCAGTCGAGCAGCCCTTGCAGATGCTCCTTTTCGGACTGCGCCCGGCCCACCTGGTGGCCGTGGCCGCCCACCAGGAGGAGCCTGCGGCCATCGTGTTCGTAATCGCGCAGCGAATGCGTGGGCTGCTCCACCGAGATGTACATCCCGGCAGGCGGCTCCTGCCCCTCCTGCAGTTCAAGGGCTGCGGCGTAGGACCGGCTGGGCTTCAGCTTGGCGAAGTACAGGCCGCGGTCCAGGACCGGGATGCCGGTGGCGAGCACCACCCTGTCCGCCCGCACGCTGCCCCGGCTGGTCCTCACCACTGACGGAAGGTCCCCGGCGACGTCCCGCAGTCGCACGCCGCCCACAACCGTGCCGCCCCGGCCACGGATGTCCGCCACCAGCGTGTCCACCACCTCCATGGGATGGATCTGCGCCTGGTCGGGGAGGCGGACGGCGCCGTGCACGGCGAACGGCAGGCCGGCGTCGCGCACGTATTCCATGGCGAGCCCCGCCGTGGTTCCGGCGCTTACCTCCTCGCGCAGCTTTTCCGTCCCCTGCGCAGTTGCCGCATAGGTGTAGGCGTCGCGGCGCTGGTACGGTACGCCATGGTCGTCGAGGTAGCGCAGCAGCCAGGCCTGGCCTTCACGGTTGCCGTCAACGTAGGCCTGCACCTGCTTTTGGGAGTACTGGCGGGCAAGCTGGGACAGGAAGGTGCCCTGCAGCAGGGTTACCTTGGCCGTGGTGTTGCCGGTGGTGACGGCGCCTGGATGCCGCGCCTCGAGAACCAGGACCTTTTGGCCGGAGCGGGCCAGCAGCAGCGCGGTGACCAGGCCGGTCAGTCCTGCACCGGCCACCACCGTGTCGTACTTGGTGTCGGGCTCGAACGGATCGGAAGTGAAAGCCGCGCTGCGGTCCAACCAAATCGACGTCATGCCAATTCAACCTGCCTCCGGTCTCAGTGGCCTGGTGGGGCCAGTTTGTAATGGGTCCGTTATAGACCTGACCTATCGGTTCCGCAGTTGCTAAGTATACTTACTTTGTCGGGGTAGTCTATGGTCAGGCGCAGCCCGGCAGCCATGGAAAACGAAAACGACAAACAGCAGGAGAAATCATGACAAGCATGAGTTCCGACGGTCGTACCGTAGGCCGGACCAACATTCAAAAAGCAGCCCTCGCCGTGGGAGCGGTCTTCCTCCTGGTGGGCGTGCTCGGCTTCATTCCTGGCATCACCGCCAACTACGAGACCATGGGCTTCGCCGGGCACGAGTCCCAGGCGCTGCTGCTGGGCCTCTTCCAGGTTTCTGTGCTGCACAACATCGTCCATCTGCTGTTCGGCGCCGCCGGTATCGCTATGGCCCGCAGTGCCGCTCAGTCCAAGAACTACCTGATAATAGGTGGCGCCATCTACCTGGTCCTCTGGCTATACGGCCTGCTGATCGGTCTGGAGACGCCGGTCAACTTCATCCCTGTGAACATGGCGGCCAACTGGCTGCACTTTGTCCTTGGTGTTGGCATGCTTGGCCTGGGCTTTGCTCTCTCTCGCGGTACTGCCCGCGCCGGCCGCCCCACGACGGCCCACTAACAGGTACTGAAACACAACCGCGCAGCCACAGGTTCGCGGTACTTACAAGAAACTGCAGGCGGCCCGGCACATGCCGGACCGCCTGCAGTCGTCTGTAGGGAAGCCTCGGCGGAGCTACGCCGGCTGGAACGCCCCGATGCTGAGCAGCGTGATGCCGGCGTTGCTGCATGCCTTGGTGGGCTGGGGCACAAACAGCGAGGCAGTGTCCTCCGGCGGGTAGATGCGGTAGCCGGCGGCGTCCACCATGGCGCAGTCCATGTAGTTTCCGGCCTGGGTGTAGCGCAGGACGGCCGTGCCGGTCTGGCCGGGTGCCAGGAGGACGTCCGTGACAGGTGTTGAATCCTCACGGCTGGCCGGCGCTCCGATGGGCTCCCCGGCGTTGTCCGCCGCCAGGGACACTCCCGCGTAGCCCTTGAGCAGGCAGGGCTCCGTGCCGCTGTTGGTGAGGTTTAGTTTCATATAGACGCTGCCCGCAGCGCCCCCGCCGGATGCATCGGTGGCCGCGGTCAGCCCCGCGGCCTTGCACAGGCCCGGTGCCGCAGGAGCGGCCGTTGCCGGAGTGGTGGCCGTCGGAGCGGCGGAGGACGGCGGAGCGG
>NZ_JBNHFD010000152.1:0-4107 GCF_059089865.1 Arthrobacter sp. Y3221157 | reverse complement strand
AACTCGCTGCCGATCCAGCCCATCAGCGGCGCGCCCACCGCCGTGCCGCCCTGCAGGATGGCCAGGTAGAGCGCCAGCACCCGGCCGCGGAACTGCGGCTCCACGGAGAGTTGGATACTGGTGTTGCAGCTGTTCAGGAACGTGATGGACGCCAGGCCCACGGGGATCAGCACGGCGGCGTAGAGCCAGAACGACGGCGACACGCTGCCCAGGAGCGTGAAGGCGCCAAGGCCCAGCGCCCCGCCCAGCAGGAACCGCAGCCGGGGGCCGGACCGGCGTGCGGCGAGCAGTGCGCCGGCGAGCGTGCCCACAGCCATGATGGAGCCGAGGAGGCCGAATTCGCCCGGCCCGACGCCGAACTCGGTGGTGGCCATCAGTGCGTTGGTGATGGGGAAGTTCATGCCGAACGCGCCCAGGATGCCCACCAGGACCATGATCAGCATCAGGTCCGGGCGTCGCCGGACGTAGTGGACGCCTTCGGCCACCTGGTGCTTGCCTCGTTCGGCCCGGACGGTCGGGACCAGCGCGGAGGTGTTGATCAGGAACAGCGAAATGATTACGGCGGCGTAGCTGGCCGCGTTGAGCAGGAAGACCGGTCCGGTGCCCACCCAGGCGATGAGGGCGCCGGCGATGGCCGGGCCGGTGAGCCGGGCCGTGTTGAAGGAGGCGGAGTTCAGGGCCACGGCGTTGGAGATGTTGTCCTGGCCCACAAGTTCGGACACGAAGGCCTGCCGGGCGGGGGCGTCGATGGCGCTGGCGATGCCCAGGCAGAGGGCCGCCAGGTAGGCGTGCCAGAGTTCGGCGGTGCCGGTCACCACCAGGAGCCCGATGGCCAGGCCGGTGATGCCCATGGCCAGCTGGGTCCAGAGCAGGATCCTGCGTTTGCGGTAGCGGTCGGCCAGGACGCCACCATAGGGGCCGAGCAGCAGCATGGGCAGGAACTGCAGGCCGGTGGTGATGCCGACGGCGGCTCCGTCGTGGTTGGTGAGGACGGTCAGGACCAGCCAGTCCTGGGCGATCCGCTGCATCCAGGTGCCGATATTGGACACCAGCGCGCCGCCGGCCCAGATCCGGTAGTTGCGGTTTTCGAGGGCTCGGAACATGGCGCTCATCGGCCGCTCATCTCCTGCATGATGCGGGCGGCGCGGCTAAGGATCCCGCGGTCCTCTTCGCTGAGTCCGGCCACGCGCTGCGCCAGCCAGGCGGTGCGCTGCTCCCTCGCCTCAGCGAGGACTGCCTTTCCGGCATCGGTGATGTCCACGCGGACCTGGCGGCCGTCGTCGGGATGAGGCGCCCTGGTGACGAAGCCCTGGTCGGCGAGGGCGTTGACGATCCGGGTCATGGACGGCGCCTGAACGTGCTCGCTGTCCGCGAGGGCGCGGAGGGTGCTGGGGCCGTCGCCGTTGAGGAGGGCCAGGACGGTGTACTGGCCGGGGGTGATCACCTCGCCGGTTGCCTCGACGCGGAGCCGGCGCGAGGTGCGCATCACGGCGGTGCGGAGGTCGATGGCGAGGGTGTCGGGGGAGGTGGGGGCTGCCTGGGCGTGGTTTTTCGTTTGGCTGGCGATCATCTGGTCGGCTGCGCCTCCTGGGCGGTAATCGTTAGCAGAGCTAATTAGTTCTGCTAACGATTATGCTCCCGGTTGGTTGCGCAAGGCAAGCATTTTGGTGTTGACGTCCGTCACCCTGCGGGGCTGGCTGCTTCTGCCGCGCGCGCGTAGGCTCTGGAAGACCATGACCGAGCACCAGCCCTACGAACTTGTCCGGCGCTACCCGCACTTCGAGTTGCGCCGCTATCCCGATTACGTCGTAGCCGAGGTGAGAGTCAGGGCGGGCTTCGACCGCGCCGGCAACATCGCGTTCCGCCGCCTGTTCAGCTACATCAGCGGGAACAACAGGGCAGGGAGGAAGCTGGCCATGACCGCTCCGGTGATCCAGGAGAGCGGGGCGTCGCAGAAGCTCGCCCTGACCGCCCCCGTGCTGCAAAGCGGCCCGTTCGACGCGGAAGCCACGGCGCCCGCGGAATATATTGTTGCCTTCGTGCTCCCTGCGGGCACGACGGCGGAAACGGCTCCCGCCCCCACGGACCCCCGAGTCACGGTGCGGGCAGTGCCCGCATCACTTGCTGCAGCGGTGCGTTTTTCGGGCAGCGGCTCACGCCGCGCCTTTGAACGGCACACCGAGGGTTTGCAGGCAGCGCTCGCCCTGGCTGGGCTGACTCCGGTTGGACCTCCCCGGTTCGCCCGCTTTGATCCACCGTTCAAGCCCTGGTTCCTCCGCCGCAATGAGGTGGTCCAGGACGTTGCGGGGCCGTAGGCGGGACGCGCCCCCGGGCGGGGAGAACCCTGCGAGACTGGAGGCCGATCCACCGACGAAAGCAGGTTCCCCTTGATCACTCTTCAGCAGGACGCGGACGGCTTCGTCCGGATGACCCGGCACTACCCGGCGAGCGTCCGCATCAGGATTGCCTTCGCTGACGGCAGCACCGGGGAGTTCTCCGGGCAGGCACTCAACAAGGCCTATGACGCGGCACTGGCGGAGTTCAGGGCGAAGAACGGCCTCGACGCGCGGGGATACGACCGGACAAAGGCCGGGCGCAAGAACCCCGGCAACAAGGTGGACTATGTTCCGGTGCATCCCGGCATGGGGGAGTAGGGGGACGTCCGCGAGTACCGCCGGTCCTCAACCAAAGGAGTAGCCATGGCACCAACCGCCGCTGCTGTACTGCATGACGGCAGCACCATCCCCATCACCATCCAGGGGAGCGGGCCGGACCTCCTGCTGCCGGTGCCACTTGCCGGGCATTCGCCGGAGGAAGCCGAAACCATCCGGCAGTGGGGCGCTGATCCGGACCTGGGGCCGAACCTGGTCCAGGGGCTTTCCGCGGCGAACCGTGTGATCGCCGTGGACTACGAGGCGCACCGGATGGCCTTCCCGGCCCCGGACACGCTGACCCCGGAGAATGTGACCGCCGACCTGCTTGCCATCGCCGACGCCGCGGGCGCAGCCACCTTCGCCTACTACGGCTACTCCTGGCTGGGACTGTGCGGTCTCCAGCTCGCCCTCCTGACTGACCGGCTGGGTGCGCTTGCGATGGGAGGGTTCCCTCCCCTCGAAGGACCGTACAAGAGCATGCTGGCCGTGACCCGGGCTGCCCACGACGCAGCGGCACGGGACGCGGCGGCCCGGGCAACGGGGGAGCTGCCCGTGCCCGCCGCGGAGGTTGAACCAGGGGACTGGGACTCGGCCTCCATCGAGGCCAACGAGGACCAGACCCGCCAGTTCCTCACCCTCTATGAGGCCCTCCAGGATTTCGACGACGCCGCGGCGCCGGTCCCGGCCGGCCTGCCCCGGTTGGCGTTCGCCGGAGCCGAAGACCGGATTGACTACTCGCCGCAGTGGGGCGGCGTGCAGGTGCGGATCGGTGACCCGCTGGCCGCGCATGAGCATGAACTCGTCGAAGCCGGCTGGGACGTCCAGGTTCTGCCAGGCCTGGACCATCTCGGGGCGATGCAGAGCTCCGTTGTCCTGCCGCTGCTCAAGGACTGGCTCCGGAAAGTGGGCTGGGCAGCCTGAACCGTCCGGGTCTGTCCTGCGGAAAATGTTCTGGCCTACGGCGTTTTTCGTCAGGCGCGTTCCACCGGCAGCCATGGTTCGCAGGTTGCCGTGCTGAAGTCGGGGGCGCGGTCCAGTATTCCCACAATGGAGGGCCCGGGCCTCAGTCGCCACGGGTCGGAAGGCGGGCTTGTCTGCGATGCGGGTGTCCATGGGTTTGTTCCCTTCTACGGTCAGGCGAAACCTGGGCTGCGGTTCTGTGCGAAGGGGGCCGCCGTTCCGGCGGACCTCGCCAGGGCCGGCACCATGCACGGCCCGGAAGGCGCGGCTGAATGCCTCCGTTGAGCCCTAGCCATAGCGGACCGCAATGCCCAGCAGGTCGCCGCCGCCCAGGACATCCGCCGCTTCCAGCCGTCCAGTGTGCTGCAGCGCACAGGAAGCAATTACGACGGCGGGTGGGTGTCTGGGTGGGTTGGTGGGTGGTTTTGGCGTGTGTTTACGGGGTTTTGGTGGGGTGGTGGGGCCGGGTTGCGGTGGGGTGGGTGGGGGTGTA